>DASZZT010000155.1:0-3678 GCA_035543275.1 Luteimonas sp.
AACGAGGGCCTGGACAGTTCGCTGCCACTGCACGAGTTGCGGCACGGCGAGAGCTATCGGCTCGGCTTCTTCCTGGTTGGCGCCTACCAGGAAATCCTCGGCGACATCCACAACCTGTTCGGCGACACCGACGCGGTGGAAGTGCACCTCACCGGCGACGGCTACGCGATGACGCAGCAGCGCCGCGGCGACACCACCGACGTGATGCTCGACTACGTCGGCTACACGCTGGATGCGCTGCGCGCGGCGTATCGCGACAAGGTGGCCGCGGCCAAGCTTCCTGCAGGCGAGGCCGAGCGCCTGAGTGCCGCGCTCGAGGCCGGCCTCACCGGCTATACCTACCTAGACGATGCCGCGCCCTGATTTTTCTTCTCCCCGCGTTTGGCGGGGAGAAGGTGCCGAAGGCGGATGAGGGGCGCCTTGCCTTTTCGCGCGCAGCGTCAGCCACCCCACGCCGGCAACAACGCGCCCCCCAACCACAACCACCGCGCCATCCAGGCACTGACCAGCGCGATCAGCACGGTCAGCGGCAACCCGATGCGCAGGAAGTCGGAAAAACGGTACTGCCCCGGCCCCAGGATCAGCAGGTTGCCGTGGTGCCCGATCGGGGTCAGGAACGCGACCACCGCGCCGAGCGCGGTGCAGACCACGAACGGGGTCGGCGGCAGGCCGAGCGAATTGGCCAGCGAGATCGCGATCGGCCCGAGCAGCACCGTGGTCGCCGCATCGGACATGACCTGGGTCAGCAGTGCGGCGAGGCTGAACATCACCAGCAGCACCGCCAGCGCCGGCCAGCCGGCCACCAGGTGCAGCAAACCATTGGCCAGCAGCGCTGCGGTGCCGGTCTGCTCCATCGCGATGCCGAGCGGAATCACGCCGGCGATCATCACGAAAATGCGCACGTCGATCTCGCGATAGGCCTGTTCGATGTCGACGCAACGCGTGACCACCATCGCCACCGCACCCAGCAGGAAGGCCAGCGACGCCGGCAACCATTCGGTGGCGGCGGCAAGGATGGTCGCGCCCAGGATCACCAACGCCAGCGGCGCGCGCACACGCCGCTTGGCCTCGCCTGCGAATGGCATCAGCATCAGGAAGCCGTGATGCGCGGCCAGATCCGAAAAGCGGAACGGCTTGCCCCACAGCACCAGCAGGTCGCCCTCGCGCAGGCGCGCATCCGACAGCTGCGGCGCAAGTTCGCCTTCGCGCCGCCACAGGCCGACGATCACGGCTTTGAAGCGGCGCGAGAAATCCAGTTCGCGGATCGAGCGGCCGATGAATTCGGAACCGGGCGCGACCAGTGCCTGCACCAGCTGCGCTTCGCCATCGCCGCTGACGTCACCGCTGAAGCGTGCGATCGCGTTGAGATCCAGGCCGGGATCGTCGTGCAGCGACATCAGTTCGTCGGCGGCCGCTTCCACCAGTAGCACGTCGCCGGCCAGCAGCGGACTGCTGGCGACCAGGTCGTCGCGGCGCTTGCCGTCGCGCAGCCAGCCGATCAGGCGGAAGCGATCGCCGAGCGACTTCTGCAGTTCGGCCAGCGGCCGTGTGCTCCAGCGCGAGCCTTCGACCACCAGCAACTCGGTGCGATAGCGATCCAGCCGCAGGTAGCTGTCGTCGCCGTGCGCACCACTGCGCTTTGGCAGCAACCAGCGCATGGCCTGCATGTAGGCCATGCCGACCAGCACCAACGCGATCCCGATCGGGGTGATCGAGAAGATGCCGAGGCTTTCGCTGCCGGTGCGCTCGATCAGGTTGTTGGCCAGCAGGAACGCCGGCGCGCTGACCAGCGTCAGCGTGGTCCCCAGGGATGCCGCCAGCGACATCGGCATCAGCAGCCGCGACGCCGGCAACTGGCGCTCGCGCGCGTGTCGCAGGACGATCGGCAACATCATCGCGGTCACCATCACGTGGTGGGTGAACGCCGCCAGCGCGGCCACCGCCGGCATCATCACCGCGACCGCGCGGGCCTCGCTGCGGCCGGCGGCACGACCGATCCACTGGCCCAGGCGCTCGGTGATGCCGGTCGCGGCGAGGCCACCGGAGATCACGAACACCGCCGCGACGATGATCGCCGGCTCGCTGGCGAAGCCCGACAACGCCTGCTTCGCATCGAGCACGCCGGTCAGCACCAGCGCCAGCAGCAAGAGCATTGCGGTCACGTCCACGCGCAGCCGCTCGCTGACGAACAGGTACAGCCCGCCGGCCAGGATCAACAGGAACAGGAGTTGCTGGAAGTCCATTCAATGCGGCTGCAGAGGCATGCAGACATTGTGCGGCATCTTTCTCTACGTGACGTAGCTTCACGTGCTGTGCACCTTGAACACGCCAGTCAGGCCGATAATTGCGATCGCCACTAGCGATAACTCCCACTGATGCTCAATAGCGAAGCACCCCAAGGTCCGCGAGAAGACCGCTTCCAGCGGGCGATGTTGTCGTCCGGGATCGGCATGGCGATCGTCGATCTCGACGGCCGCTGGGTCGAGGTCAATCCCGCCCTTGAGCAGATGTTCGGATACCAGGCCGCGGACCTGGTCGGCCGCGCGGTGGCCGAATTCACCCACCCCGACGATCTGGAAGCAGCGCGCGCCGCATTCGCCGGCCTGTGCAACGGCGGGGCGCCGATACTGGAAGCACAGCAACGTTACCTGCGCAGCAATGGCGTGATCTTCTGGGCGCAGGCCAACGTCGCGGTGATGCACGACGACGCCGGCCAGCCGAACTACCTGATCGTGCACTTGCGCGACATCAGCGGCCAGCGCGAGGCGCAGCAGGCGCTGCATGCGCGCAACCAGACCCTGGAACAACGACTGGCTGAAAGCACTGCAGCCCTGCAGGCGTTGAACCACCAGCAGGAAGCGTTCGCCTACGGCATCTCTCACGATTTGCGCGCGCCGCTGCGTGCAATCGACAGCTTTGCCGCGCTGCTCGACAGCAAGTCGCGCGAATTGCTCGACGACAGCGGACGCGACTATCTCGAACGTATCCGTGGCGCCGCCACGCGCATGGGCGGCCTGATCGACTCGCTGCTGGATCTTTCGCGTGTCCATCGCGCGGAAATGAAATCCGAGCCGGTCGACCTCAGCCTGCTGGCCGAGTGGGCCGGCGCCGAGTTGCGGGACGCCGATCCGGCGCGCATGGCCGAAATCGACGTCGCGCCGGGGCTGCTGGTCATGGGCGACGAGCGCCAGCTCAAGCTGATGCTGACGCAGTTGCTGGACAATGCCTGGAAGTTCTCGGACGAGCGCGATCGGGTGCGCATCCAGGTGCGTGGCGCCATCGAGCATGGCCGCTTGCACGTCACCATCCGCGACCACGGCGCCGGTTTCGACCTGCGCTATGCTGACAAGCTGTTCGAGCCGTTCCAGCGCCTGCACGGACCGGAGCAGGGCGGCGGCAACGGCATCGGCCTTGCGATCGCGCAGCGCATTGTCGAGCGCCATGGCGGCCGCATCTGGGCGGAGTCCGAAGCCGGCGACGGCAGTACCTTCCATCTTGAATTGCCGGCGGCGTCCGGCAGCGCAGCAGCGAGCGAGGATCCGGCGTGATGCACAAGGTAATCCTGCTGGTCGAGGACAATCCGGACGATGTCGAACTGACCCGGATCGCGTTCAGCGAGGCCAAGATCGCCAACACGCTGGTGGTCGCGCGCGATGGCGCCGAGGCGCTCGACTACCT
>DASZZT010000156.1:0-12736 GCA_035543275.1 Luteimonas sp.
AGCGCGAACGTCGCCAGGCCGCCGAGCAGATGGCCCATCACCACCACCGGCTTCAGCAACCAGGTCACGGTCCACATGCCGAGCAATGCCTGGAACACGATCACGGCGAGCGTCAGGGTCGATATGCGCGCGAGATCGAGGTTCGACCAGCGCAACGCGGCGAACAGCAGGATGCCTTCGCCGACCGCGGCCAGTACCGCTGCCGGAACATGCTGGCCGCGCATGTACAGCGCGATCGACATGCCGACCGCGGCCGCGGCCACGAGGATCTGCGCGATGCCATGACGGCGCCGGCGCGCGGCCAGCAACGCCAGCGCCAGCACCAGCACGCCGAGTGAACCGGCCAGCATCCGGTGCAGTTGTTCGCGCCAAGCCTTGTGCACTTCGACCGGTCGGATCGCGGTCGCGGCGTGGTCACTGCTCTGGTGGGCGTCGGTCGGCCATGCGGCGCTGCCGTAACAGGTCGGCCAGTCGGGACAGCTGAGGCCGGCGTTGGACAGGCGCACGAACGCGCCGAACACGATCACGCCAAACGCCAGCGCGCATGCCAGCCAGGCGAGACGATGGAAATGTCTATAAACGGCAGGTCGGTACAACGCGGGTCGGGGCGTCGAGCTCATGTCACATCAACTTCAACAGCTTGGCCAGGTCCGCGCGCAATCCCGCAGGATCGAAGCCGGGAGCGTAGCGCAGAATCACGAAGCCATTCGGGTCGATCACGTACACCGGCACGCCGCGTCGGCCATTGAAGGTGACCTCATCGACGCGCGGCAGGCCGGCGCGCAACGCGGGGCTCGCTTGCAGCACGCGCAACGCCGCGTCGCGCGGCATCGCGGCCGGTGGCGTGCCGATCCACAGCACGTGCACGCGGTCGGCGTCCTTGCCGGTCAGTTGCCAGACGGTGTCGAGGTCATGCGCGAGATTGATGCAGACTTCGACGCAATCGGCTGGCGGTGCGAGCGCGATCCGCCACAGCCGGGCGCCCGGATTCCAGCGATAGTCGCTACCGTCGGCGAGTTTCGGCACCAGCGCGCGCAAGTCCGCCGCGGGTTCCAGCAACTCGCCGTGGTTCTTCATACCGGCCGGGCGCCAGCCGGAAAAGCGCAGCGCGCCCGCCACCAGCATGCTGCCGAAGAAGATCGCGAAGATCGCGACCAGCATCGCGCGGTTGCGGCGCAGTTGCGGGCGCGTATCGGGAATGTGTTGCTGGGTCATCGACGCGGTTTCCGGAAGGTGAGGACGACGGCGGTGACCAGCACCGTCAACGCCAGCCCGAACCACTGCACCGCGTAGCCGAGATGGCGTTCGGGCGGCAAGGTATTGGGCAGGATGTCGAGGTCTCGCGCAAAACCGAGCGGCAAGGCCGGGTCGAGTTTCAGCACACGCGGGGCCAATGACGACAACGACAGGGCATTGCGCAGCATCGGGACGTCGAGCGCAATCGTCAGCAACGCGCCGTCGGCTTGCGGCGCCGCGATGGCACGGGCGATCCCCGCCGACGGCGGTGGCAACAACAGGCCGTCGACGCGGAACGCGCCTTCGGGGCGCGGCACCGTCGGCATGTGCCGGTCGCCCGGCAGCGGCAGCCAGCCCAACTCGACCAGCAGCGGTGCAGCATGGGCAGGCTCGAACACGCGATACACGCGCACGCCCGCACGTCCTTCGCGCTCCTGGTTGTCGAGCAGGATCGCTGGCAGTTCGGCAAAGCGGCCTTCGCCGGCGCTCCAGTCGTAACCACGCGTGCGTTGCATATCCGCGGCGGCCGACAGCGGAACCGCATGACGTTGCTGCAGGACCTGGTGTGCCACATCGAGCATCGCCCGCTTCTGGTGCATGCGGTCGAGCTGCCAGAAGCCCAGCCATGCGAACAGCGCGATGCCGATCAGCGCCAGCAGCCAGCCGAAGCCAAGCGTCTGTCCGCGGCTCACGCGCGCGTGTTCCTCGGCTGCGATAATGTCGGCCTCGCGCCGGATCGGCGCGCAGCGGACGCCGCCATGAACGATTCGCTCAAGACCCTGCTGATCGTCGCCTTCCTGATTCTCATCCTGTGGAACCTCGGTGCCGGGCTCTATTACATGCTGGTCGACAAGGGTGCGACCAATCGCACCGTGAATGCATTGACCAAACGCGTCGCGCTGTCGGTCGCGCTGATCCTGCTGGTCGCGCTTTCCATCTACATGGGCTGGATCACGCCGCACGGCGTCGGCCGCACGCACTAGCTCCTGCGCGACGCTTCTGCTCCCTCCCCTTGAAGGGGAGGGAATCGGTGACGGCTACGCCGCGTGCGCTTACAGCACGTAGACGAACAGGAACAGGCCCAGCCATACCACGTCGACGAAGTGCCAGTACCAGGCGACGGCTTCGAACGCGAAATGGTCGTCCTTGCTGAAATGGCCCTTGAGGCAGCGCAGCCAGATGATCGTCAGCATGATCGTGCCGAGCGTCACGTGCGCGCCGTGGAAGCCGGTCAGCATGAAGAAGGTCGAGCCGTAGATGCCGGAGCCGAGCGTCAGGTTGAGCTCGCGGTAGGCCTCGATGTACTCGGTGGCCTGGAAATACAGGAACGACGCGCCGAGCAGGACCGTCAGGCCGAGGAATACCAGCAACTGCTTGCGATGCCCCGCCCGGAGCGCGTGGTGGGCGATGGTGACGGTCACGCCCGAGCTCAGCAGGATCAGGGTGTTGAGCAGCGGCAGCCCCCAGGCCGGGATGATCTGGAACTGGCCGCCGACTACGGCCGGGCCATTGCTCGGCCAGCCGGCGGCGAAGCCCGGCCACAGCACGCTGTTGGTCATCACGCCGTCGCCTTCGCCGTTGAGCCACGGCATCGCATACTGGCGCGCGTAGAACAATGCGCCGAAGAATGCGGCGAAGAACATCACCTCGGAAAAGATGAACCACACCATGCCCATGCGGAACGAGCCGTCGACCTGCTTGTTGTAGGCGCCGCGCAGCGACTCGCCGATGACGTCACTGAACCACTTGAACAGGATTCCCGCCAGCATCACCAGGCCGACGAAGAACAGCGGCCGGCCCCAGCTGACCTCGTTGAGCCAGCTGGCAAAACCGACCATGGTCAGGAACAGCGCGACCGAGGCCACTACCGGCCAGCGGCTGCCATGCGGGATGTAGTACGCATTCGCGTCATGCGCGGCGTGGGCGTCGGAGTCGTGCGCTTGGGCCATGGTGGTCTTCCGGTTTCCGAATTCGAATCAGGGTGCCGCGCGCGGCAGGTCGGTCGACGCCGTGCTGAGGGCAGGCATGCTCACGGCTGGCTTGGACGCATTGAGCTGCGCGGTCCGGGCATCGTTCTTGTAGGACGCCAGGCGCGCGGTTAGCACGTCGTTTTTATAGAACGTGTAAGACAGGGTGATCGTATGCACGTCGTCCGGCAGCGCCGGATCGACGATGAAGCGAACCGGCATGTCGCGCGATTCGCCGGCCGCGAGCGTCTGCGCGGTGAAGCAGAAGCATTCGGTCTTGCTGAAGTAGCCCGACGCGCGCGCCGGCGCGATCGAGGGTACGGCGTTGCCGACGATCGCACGGCTGCCGGTGTTGCGGGCGAAGTACTTCGCTTCGTACTGCTGGCCCGGGTGCACGCGCAACGTCAGCTGCTCGGGATGGAATGCCCATGGCAGCTTGGAATTGACGCCGCCGTCGAACTGCACGGTAACCCAGCGCGTGTTGTTGTCGGCGGTGGTGGCCGCGCCTGCCTCGGCCGGCCCCTTCTCCAGGCGCACGCCGAACACCTTCTCGCAGGCGATCCGGTACAGCGGCACCAGCGCGAAGGTGAACGCGAATGCGGCCAGCGCCACGCCGACCAGCTTCACTACGCCTGACGTCTTGACTGCGTTCATCGCACTACCACGCCGGACAGGATGAAGCCCACGTAGATAACGATCGCAAGCACGGCGACAACCAGCGCCGTACGCCGCACGTTGTGACGGCGTGCGGCGGCCTGCTGTTCGCTCATCGGGGTGACGGGTGCGGGCATGGCTTGACGGTGACGCTCAGTCGTAATCCTGGTGCGCGAAGTCGCCGTGGGCGAGGTCGCCATCGCGGATCACCGGCGGGGTGGTGAAGGTGTGGTGCGGGGCCGGCGACGGCACCGTCCATTCCAGTCCGCGCGCTCCTTCCCAGGCGCGAGCCTCGGCCCTGGCGCCGGACTTCAGAGAACGCCACAGGATGAAGCCCATGAAAAACGGCGTGACGAACATGCCGAAGGCACCGATAGAGCTGACCAGGTTCCAGTCGGCGAACACCACGTTGTAGTCGGGGATGCGGCGCGGCATGCCGGCCAGGCCGAGGAAATGCTGCGGGAAGAACAGCAGGTTGACGAACACCATCGACCACCAGAAGTGGACCTTGCCGAGGGTGTCGTTGTACATGCGTCCGGTCCATTTCGGCCACCAGTAGTAGACGCCGGCGATGATGCCGAACAGCGCGCCGGTGACCAGCACGTAGTGGAAGTGCGCGACCACGAAGTAGGTGTCGTGGTACTGGAAGTCGGCCGGCACGATCGCCAGCATCAGCCCGGAGAAGCCGCCGATGGTGAACAGGATCACGAACGAGATCGCCCACAGCATCGGCGTCTCGAACGACAGCGAGCCGCGCCACATGGTGCTGACCCAGTTGAACACCTTCACCCCGGTCGGGATCGCGATCAGCATGGTGGCGAACATGAAATACAGCTCGCCGCCGAGCGGCATGCCGACCGTGAACATGTGGTGCGCCCACACGATGAAGCTCAGGAATGCGATCGACGCGGTCGCGTATACCATCGCCTGGTATCCGAACAACGGCTTGCGGCTGAAGGTCGGGATGATCTCCGAGACGATGCCGAACGCCGGCAGGACCATGATGTAGACCTCGGGATGGCCGAAGAACCAGAAGATGTGCTGGTACATCACCGGGTCGCCGCCACCGGCGGCGTTGAAGAAGCTGGTGCCGAAGAACTTGTCGGTGAGCAGCATCGTCACCGCGCCGGCCAGCACCGGCATTACCGCGATCAGCAGGAACGCGGTGATCAGCCAGGTCCAGGTGAATAGCGGCATCTTCAGCAGGTCCATGCCTGGCGCGCGCATGTTGAGCACGGTGGCGATGATGTTGATCGCACCCATGATCGAGCTGATGCCCATCATGTGGATCGCGAAGATCGCCATCGCGACATTGGCGCCGCCCTGCAACATCAGCGGCGGGTACATGGTCCAGCCGCCTGCGGGCGCGCCGCCGGGAATGAACAGCGTCGACAGCAGCAGGGTAAAAGCGAACGGCAGGATCCAGAACGACCAGTTGTTCATGCGCGGCAGCGCCATGTCCGGCGCGCCGATCTGCAGCGGCACCATCCAGTTGGCCAAGCCGACGAAGGCCGGCATGATGCCGCCGAAGATCATCACCAACGCGTGCAACGTCGTCATCTGGTTGAAGAACTCGGGCTTGACGAACTGCAGGCCCGGCACCGCCAGCTCGGCGCGGATCACCACCGACATCGCCGCGCCGATGATGAACATGACGAAGCTGAAGATCAGGTAGAGCGTGCCGATGTCCTTGTGGTTGGTCGAGAAGAACCAACGCTCGACGAAACCCAGCTGATGGCCATGCTCGTCGGTGGTGTACCCGTCGTGGTCGACGGTGGCTTCGTAATGCGTGGACATGGCCTACCTCAAGGGAATGCGTGTCGTATGGAGTGCGCTACCGGAACGATCAGCCGGCCGCGGGAGCGGGCGTCGCGGTGTCGTTGGCGGGTGCTGCTGCCGGCGCTGGCGTGGCAGGCGCGGCAGGCGGCGCATTCTTCGCCTTCTGCGCCGCCAGCCACTGCTGGAACTCGGCCTTGGGCACCGCGCGCACCACGATCGGCATGAAACCGTGGTCCTTGCCGCACAGTTCGGCACACTGGCCGCGGTAGATGCCCGGCTTCCTGATGTCGGTCCAGGCCTCGTTGACGATGCCGGGGATCGCGTCCTGCTTCCAGCCCAGGGCTGGCACCCACCACGCGTGGATCACGTCATCGGCGGTGATCACGAAGCGGATCTTGGTGTCGATCGGCAGCACCAGCGGGTTGTCGACGTCGCGCAGGTAATGCGGAATACCGGCCAGCGTCGGCGTCCTGCCGCTCTGGCGCATCGCGTCGCTGGCGCGATCCAGGCGACTGGTGATGTCGACACCCTCGCCCAGGTACTCGTACTTCCACAGCCACTGGTAGCCGGTGACTTTGACCGTCATCGCCGAATCGCGGGCGTCGTATTCGCTGATCAGCTTGGTGGTCGCCGGCCAGGCCATTACCACCAGAATCACGATCGGCACGATCGTCCAGATGATCTCGGCCGTGGTGTTGTGGCTGAACTGCGCCGCGACCGCGCCTTTGGACTTGCGGAAACGGAACATCGCCACCGCCATCGCGCCGAACACCAGCACACCGATCACCGCGCACACCCACAGCACGAACATGTGCGCGTCGTAAGCCATCTGCGAGGTGTGGGTGATGCCCTGGGTCATGTTGAGCTGCCAGCGCACCGGCTCGTCGGGCTCGACGTCCTTCGCCGCCTCCTGCGCGAACGCCAGCAGCGGCATCGCCATGACGGCGGCGCCCATCAGCCATTGCTTGAAACGACCGGCTTTCATCAGTTCGAGCCCCACATTGCGTGAATGGTGTTGAAGCATGCTGGTGGCCGCAGGACGGCAGCGGCCGTCGCGCCGGAGTCGTCGGGTGCTGGCCGAGCCTCGATGATCGCGACTTGGCAATCGCGCCTTGAAGATCGGCGCCTTGAAAATCCACGCCTTGAAAACCGATGGAATCCTGCCGCAAACCGCGCCATCAAGGCCGCGGAAACCTCGAAATGGTAGCCCCCGTGCCGCGTCGCGGCAAGCCGTTGAGGGTGCGGAACGGTGTGCGCGACCGCTAAAATGGAACACTTTCCTCGCCTGCCGTGCGGCTCGATGACCCCAGACCCTTCCGTTGCGCCGGCCACCATGGCCGCGCCGCGAGCGCAGCACGTTGTTGCGAACGCGATCCTCAGCCCGGAGCTGCCGCCGGCGCCCGCGCCGCTGCGCGCGGCCATCACCGCCGCCTGGGCGCGCGATGAGACCGGGCACGTGCGCGAGCTGCTCGTCGCCGCGCGCCAGCCCGACGCCGACCGCAACGTGATCCAGGCCACCGCCGCCGACCTCGTGCGTCGGGTGCGCGCCCGCGCGCAGGACCAGGGCGCGATCGAAGCCTTCATGCGCCAGTACGATCTGGGCAGCGAGGAAGGCGTGCTGCTGATGTGCGTGGCCGAGGCGCTGCTGCGCATCCCGGATCAGGGCACCGCCGACAAGCTGATCCGCGACAAGCTCGGCGAGGCCGACTGGAAGCGGCACATGGGCCAGTCCGATTCGGTGCTGGTCAACGCCTCGACCTGGGGCCTGATGCTGACCGGCAAGCTGGTCGATCTGGCCGACGACACCAGGCGCGATGTCCACAACGCCTTCAAGCGCCTGATCGGCCGCGTCGGCGAGCCGGTGATCCGGCTCGCGGTACGCCAGGCGATGCGGATCATGGGCCACCAGTTCGTGATGGGCCGCAACATCGACGAGGCGCTGGCGCGTTCGCGCAAGGGCGACAACGCCAATTATCGTTATTCGTTCGACATGCTCGGCGAGGGCGCGTTGACCACCAGCGATGCGTTGCGCTACCTCGAGTCCTATCGCCTGGCGATCCATGCGATCGGCAGGATCGGTCCGTTCGCTGACGTGTTCGCCGCGCCCAGCATCTCGGTGAAGCTGTCGGCGCTGCACCCGCGCTGCGAGCATGCCAAGCACGAACGCGTGATGACCGAACTGACCCCGCGCGTGCTGGAACTGGCGCAGCTGGCGAAGCGCTACGGCATCGGCTTCACCATCGATGCCGAGGAAGCCGACCGCCTGGAACTCTCGCTGGACGTGATCGCCGCGGCCTACGTCGATGCATCACTCGACGGATGGCAGGGCTACGGCGTTGCGGTGCAGGCCTACCAGAAGCGGGCGCCGTTCGTGATCGACTTTCTTGCCGACCTCGCGCGCAGGATCGGCCGCCGCATCCCGGTGCGCCTGGTCAAGGGCGCGTACTGGGACAGCGAGGTCAAACGTGCGCAGGTCGACGGCCACGCCGGCTATCCGGTGTTCACGCGCAAGCCAAACACCGACGTGTCGTATCTGGCCTGCGCGCGACGGATGCTCGACGCCAGCGACGTGATCTATCCGATGTTCGCGACCCACAACGCGCAGACCATCGCCGCGATCCATCGCCTCGCCAATGGCCGCGGAGCTGCAAGAAAGGATTTTGAGTTCCAGAAGCTGCACGGCATGGGCGACGATCTGTACGCGGAAGTGATCCCGTCCGATCGGCTGAACGTGCCCTGCCGCGTGTATGCGCCGGTCGGCTCGCACGAGGACCTGCTGCCGTACCTGGTGCGGCGCCTGCTCGAGAACGGCGCCAACTCCAGCTTCGTCAACCGCATCACCGACGAGACCGTTGCCATCGACGACCTGATCCGCGATCCGGTCGAAACCGTTGCCGGCTTCGATTCGATTCCGCATCCCCGTATCCCGCTGCCGCGCGACCTCTATCGCAGCCAAGGCTTTGAACGAGACAACTCCATGGGCATCAACCTCGCCAACGACGACCAGCTGCGCGCACTCGCCGAGCAGGTCAATGCCGCCGCGCGCACCAACTGGCGCGCCGCGCCGCTGGTGCCGAGCGCGACGATCGCGGGCGCTAACATCGCGGTGACCAATCCCGCCGACCGCCGCCAGACCGTGGGCCAATGGCAGGCCGCCGACAGCGCCACCGTCGAACGTGCGCTGCAGAACGCGGTCAACGCGCAGTCGATGTGGGACGCGACACCCGCAGCTGCGCGTGCAACGATCCTCGAACACGCCGCCGATCTGCTCGAGCAGCGCATGCCTGCATTCATCGCGCTGTGCACCCGGGAGGCGGGCAAGACGATTTCCGACGGCGTTGCCGAGGTGCGCGAGGCTGTCGATTTCCTGCGTTACTACGCCGGCCAGGCGCGCACGCTGTTCGGCGCACCTTCGCCGCTGCCTGGCCCGACCGGCGAATCCAACACGCTGCAGCTGCAGGGCCGCGGCGTGTTCGTGTGCATCAGCCCGTGGAACTTCCCGCTGGCGATTTTCGCCGGACAAATCGCCGCCGCGCTCGCCGCCGGCAACAGCGTGATCGCGAAACCGGCGGAGCAGACCAACCTGATCGGTCATGCCGCGGTCAAGCTGCTGCATGAGGCCGGCGTGCCGGAAGCGGTGCTGCAGTTCCTGCCCGGCGACGGCGCAACGGTCGGCGCGGCATTGACGCGCGATCCGCGCGTGTCAGGCGTCGCCTTCACCGGCTCGACCGACACTGCGCGTGCGATCAACCGCGCACTCGCCGCGCGCGACGCGGCCATCGGTGTATTGATCGCCGAAACCGGCGGCCAGAACGCATTGATCGCCGACTCCTCGTCGCTGCCGGAACAGGTGGTCAAGGATGCGATCAGCTCGGCGTTCACCTCCGCCGGCCAGCGCTGCTCGGCGGCGCGCGTACTGTTCGTGCAGGACGACATCGCCGACAAGGTGATCGCGATGCTGGCTGGCGCGATGGCGGAACTGAAAGTCGGCGACCCCGGCCTGCTCTCGACCGACGTCGGCCCGGTGATCGATTCCGATGCCCTGTGCCTGCTTGGTGAGCACGCCGGGCGCATGCACAGCGAGGCGAAACTGATTGCGCAGGCGACGCTGGACGACAGCATCGCTCATGACGGCATCGCGCACGGCAGCTTCTTCGCGCCGAGCGCGTGGGAATTGCAGTCGCTGTCGCAGCTGACCCGCGAGAACTTCGGTCCGGCGCTGCATGTGATCCGCTGGAAAGCAGGCGAACTGGACCAGGTGATCGACGCGATCAACGCCACCGGTTACGGCCTGACGCTCGGCATCCATTCGCGCATCGATGAGACCATCGAACGCATCGCCACGCGCGCGCGGGTCGGCAACATCTACGTCAACCGCAACCAGATCGGCGCGGTGGTCGGCGTACAACCGTTCGGCGGCCAGAACCTGTCCGGCACCGGCCCCAAGGCCGGCGGCCCGCACTACCTGCCGCGCTTCGCCAGCGAGAAGACCCTCACCATCAATACCACGGCGGCCGGCGGGAATGCGTCATTGCTGACGTTGGGGGAATAACCATTCGTAGGATGGGTTGAGCGAAAAAAAGCCCCGCCGAAGCGGGGCTTTTTCTTGCAGCAATGACGCCTGCGATCAGAACTTGTACTGCGCCGCGATACCGAACAGATTGGCATGGCCACTGAAATCGCCAACCAGGTGCGAGCCGCTGGTGGAGCGGATGTCGATATGCGGGGTATCGATGGTGATGTGCTGGAAGGCGGCATCGACGCTCAACGCCTCCGAGACGTTCCAGGTCAGACCGAGCGAATACAGCATGCGGTCGTTGTCGGGCAGGCGCGGGGTGCGGGTGACGTCGTTGGTCGGGGTCTGGTCCTTGCCGACGCCGGCGCGCAGGGTGAAGCTGTCGCTCATATCCCATTCGCCGCCCAGCGCGAAATAGGTGGTGTCCTTCCAGTTGAAGGGCTCATTGCCCAGCTGCGTGTGGTTGGCGTTTTCGCGATAGATCTTCACCGACTGCAACGAATGCCAGTCCGTGCGCTGGATGTCGGCCATCAACCGGAAGCTGTCGTTGATGTCCCACTGCGCGCTGAGCGTGTCCACGCTGGGCGTGGTCAGCGGAGCGGTGATGGCGCCGTCGTCATACGTGGTCACGCCGCGCGCGCGAAACACCGCATCGACGCTGGCCGGCTTGGTGAAGTCGGCGGTGCCGCTGAGGTCGTGATCGATCTCGGAGCGATGCGAGTAGCCGATCGAGAAGTTGTCGGTCGGACGCCATTGCATGCCGGCAATCCAGCCCATGCCAGTGTCATCGCCGCTGACCTCGACGCGGCCGTCGGCGCCCTGCGGGTGGAACGGGAACGCCGGGTTGAAGCAATTGGCGGGATTACCGGAACCGGCGCACAGCGCGGTGCCGAAATCGATCGCGTTCGACAGGGTCACCTCGGCGCGCTCGTAGACGACGCCCAAGCCGACGGAAAAGCGGTCGGAAAGTGCCAGCGCCGCGGAGAAGGTCAGGTCGATGGTCTTCACGTCGGAGGTGATCGCGTTGTAGCGACCCACCCAGTCGGCGTCGTATTCGGTCTTCAGGCCGAACGGCGCGCTGACGCTGGCGCCCAGGGTCAGCTTGTCGAAGGCGCCGCTGAGCGGCACAACGACCGCGAGCGCCGGGACTGGGCTGGCCTTGCCCGGATCACCGCCGTCGCCGCCGTTGAGCGGGGTGCCAAGTGCAGTGGTGCCGCCGCCTTCAAACTTGGCGGTCAGGTCGATCACAGTGACGTCGGTCTGCACTGTGGTCTTGTCGAGATTGACCATCGCTGCGGGGTTGTTGCTGACCACCGAGGCGTCGCTCTTGGCGACCGCGGTGCCCGAGTTGGCGCGGCCGAGGTTCTTGACGCTGTTTTCACGCAGTTGGAAGCCGGAAGCGTCGGCCTGGCCGAACGCCAGCGCGGCGGCGATGCCGAGCGCCAAGGCGGTAAACGAAGTGAAGCGGGAAGCGGTCTGCATTGCGCGGTCTCCGGGGACAAGGTCGGTGTGCGAAGTCGTGGCAGGGGCAGGCGAGGCCTGCCGCAAGCGCGTGCCGGAACCTCCCGACATACGACGCCGTATGCACTATAGCGCGGCGTTAACCGAAAGGTAACAAGCCCGCGCGTACTGAACACGCGACCTTGATCCGCCAAGCTCCGGCCGACCCGCTATCGTGATCGCCCCGCAATGCGGCCCCCGCGCATGTTCGTCGCCCTTCCGACCCGCACCCGCCGCCCCACCCTGCGCTGGGCCACGCCCTTGCTGTTCGCGCTGCTGTGGCTGGCCTATTTGTGGGCGAGCACCCGATCGGACGCGGCGCAACGGGCCCTGCTGCTGGACTGGGGTGCGCTGACCGGTGACCAGGCGATCGCCGACACCTGGCGGGCGCTATGGTCGCAAGGCCGCTGGCTGCGCCTGCTCAGCGCGCTGTTCCTGCACGCCGACTGGATGCATCTGCTCGGCAACCTGGTGTTCCTGCTGATCTTCGGGCTGCCGGCGGAGCGGGTGATGGGGCCGTGGCGGTTCCTGCTGCTGTTCCTGCTCGGCGGTGCGGTCGCCAACTTCGCCGCGGTGCTGGCGATCGGCGCGCCGCACCGGCTGGTGATCGGCGCCAGCGGCGCGGTCTCGGCGGTGATCGGCGCGTACCTGGCCTTGTTCCCGCGCGCCAGGCTCGGCGTGGTGCTGCCGCTGGGATTGTTCCTGGAATTCGTGCGCGCACCGGCGTCGCTGCTGATCGGCATCTGGGCGTTGCTGCAGATCGTGTTCGCCTACATCGGCCCGGCATTCGGCGCGGTGGCGTGGACGGCGCATATCGCCGGTTTCTTCTTCGGCGTGCTGTTCGCGCTGTTCGTGCACGCGGCGATTGCGCGACGCCTGCGCAAGCTGCGCGGCTACTAGCTGCCTGCGACTGCGATAATGCCGGCATGGCAAAGACGCTCTACAAGGTCACCTTCCTCAACCACGGCAAGATCTACGAGTTGTACGCGCGGCAGGTGTCCGCCAGCAGCCTGTGGGGCTTCACCGAGGTCGGCGAGCTGGTGTTCGACGTGCGCAACGGCGTACTGGTCGATCCGACCGAGGA
>DASZZT010000157.1:0-25533 GCA_035543275.1 Luteimonas sp.
CCGGTGCAAGCGTTCCACGCGCTCGCCCTGCCTGCCAGCGCGCGGCTGGAGATCGCGCGCTGGGGCGGGCATTGCGGCTTTCTGCGCAATGCGCGGCTGCAGGGATTCGCCGAGGACTGGGTTGCCGAACGCCTGACGGCCACGACGTAGCCAGTTGCGAAGCAGCCAGCCGCTACCAATGCCCGGTTCGGGAGCGCGCCCACCGGACATCGCATGCACGACCACATTCTTGAAGCCCTTCGCCGCGGCGACCATGCGCAGGCGCTGGCCGAGCCATTCGCGCTGCTGACGCCCGTCGCGCGCCGATTTGGTTACGCTGAGGCTTGACCTCGCCGACAAGGAGCCCGCGATGCGCATCTGGAGCGACAGTTTCGAGCCGCGCGGGCGCATCCCCGCGGAGTTCGCGATGGGCCAGGCCGACGGCTTCGCGCCCAACCGCAATCCGCACATGGCCTGGGATGACGTGCCGGGCGGCACCCAGGCGTTTGCGCTGCTGTGCATCGACGCCGACGCCCCGACTGTGGCCGAGATGGTGGGCCGCGACGATGTCGAGATCCCGGTCGACCAACCACGCGCCGATTTCGTGCACTGGGCGGTGGCCGACATTCCCCCGGACCTGCGCGAAATCTTGACTGGCCGCTGCAGCGACGGTGTCATCGCGCGCGGCAAGCAGCGCCCGCACGGCCCCGACGGCGCGCGCCAGGGACGCAACGACTACAGCGGCTGGTTCGCCGGCGATCCCGACATGGGCGGCGACTACTTCGGTTACGACGGCCCCTATCCGCCACACAACGACCTGCGTCCGCATCGCTATTTCTTTCGCCTGTTCGCGCTGGACGTGCCGAAGCTCGACCTGCCCGCGGGTTTCACTGCGGGCGATGTGTTCCGCGCCATGCACGGTCATGTGCTCGCCGAAGCCGCGGTGCATGGCACCTATTCGCTAAACCCCAAAGGCGAGGGATGAGTGCGGTGGCGTAGCCCGGGTTGAGCGAAGCGAACCCGGGGGCTGTTCGCGCAAAGCCCCGGGTTACGGCCTGCGGCCTAACCCAGGCTACGGTTTCGCGCTTGTCAAGCTTTTGCCCTTCCTTACTTCGGAGCACACCATGACTCTTTCCATGCATCAGGCGTCCGTTCCCGTGTTCGTGCGCGCGCTGGGCAATCTCGCCGGCGTCCTGAAGAAAGGCGAGGCCTGGGCGCAGGAAAAAGCGGTCGCGCCCGAGGTGCTGCTGCAGACGCGGCTGGTGCCGGACATGTTCCCGCTGCTGCGGCAGGTACAGATCGCCACCGATCTGGCCAAGAACGGCAGCGCGCGCCTGGCCGGGGTCGAGCTGCTTGCGTTTCCGGACGACGAGACCAGCTTCGCGCAGCTGTACGCGCGCATCGAGCGCGCGCTCGACTACATCAAGGCGTTCACGCCCGAACAGATCGATGGCAGCGAAGCGCGTCCGGTCAGCTTCATGACCCGCAACAACGGCGAAATGAAATTCGACGGCCAGACCTACCTGCTGCATTTCGTGCTGCCCAACCTGTTCTTCCACAGCAGCACCGCGTACGCCATTCTTCGCAACGCCGGCGTGCCGCTGGGCAAGGCGGATTTTATCGGGGCCAAATAGGAAATCGGCGCGAGGCAGGGACGCGGACATCAACACACACCTCCGCCAGGACCTGCGCGCCTGTAGCGTGCGCTGCGCGCACGATGGATGGCGCCGTGCGCACAGCGCACGCTACAAGTGCGGGCGAGCGGGGCTCAGCCGCCGGTCGGTAGCAGCAGCAAAAGCGCCGCCCCCAACACAACCCGATAGACCGCGAATGCGGTGAAGCGATGCTGCTGGATGTAATGCAGCAGCCACTTCACCGCGACGAACGCGGTGACGGCCGACGCCACGAACGCGACCGCGAGCGCGCTCCAGTTCTCATTGGCGAAGCCACCGCTCTTGTAGAGCGCGAATAACTCATAGGCGGTCGCGGCGAACATCGTCGGGATGCCGACCAGGAACGCGAACTCGGTCGCCGCGACCCGCGACGTGGTGCCGGCCAGCAGCGCGACGAAGATCGTCGCCGCCGAACGCGAGGTGCCGGGAAACACGCCGGCCACGACCTGCGCGATGCCGACCAGGATCGCCACCGTCCAGCTGATGTTGGCGCGTTCGCCGAGCACCGCCGCGCGCCGGGCCGCAAGCTGCTCGGCCAGCACCATCCAGATCCCGCCCAGCACCAGCGCCCAGGCGATCGGCGTCACCGTCTCGGGCAATTCGAAGCCGAGCTTCTTCACGATCAATCCGAGTACCGCGGTGATCGCGAACGCGACCCCGAGCTTGAACACGTAGTCGCGGTTGTCCTTGTTCGCGAAACCGATCAGCAATTGCCACAGCCGCTGCCGGTAGATCAGCACCACCGCCAGGATCGCGCCGGCCTGGATCGCGATGTTGAACAGGTCGGAGCGATGGCCGAGCCAGTGTTCGGCGATCAGCAGATGGCCGGTGCTCGAGATCGGCAGGAATTCGGTGATGCCTTCGATAAGGCCCAGCAACAGTGCAGCGAGGAGGTCGGTCATGGACGGGCGAGAGTAGGAGGGAATAGGCGGGCGCGGGTCGCGGCGCAGCATAGCCGAAGCAGGGAATGAACCTGCATGGTGCAATCACAGAAACGACTGCATCAATTTGGTGCGAACGCTATCGACGACTGCCAGTACACCTATGAAAATCAATGAGTTGCATTGATGGCAGGGCTGGCATGGTCCGTGCTTACAAGTGAGGCGAGCGTTGCCGTCCCCATTCCCACCCAGCCTCCGGAGCCCGCCATGTCACTCGAACACGTCGAAAAACTGATCAAGGACCACAAGGTCGAATGGATCGACCTGCGCTTCGCCGACATGCGTGGCGTGCAGCACCACATGACCTTCCCCAAGTCAATCGTCGATGCCAGCCTGTTCGAGGACGGCAAGATGTTCGACGGCTCCAGCATCTCCGGCTGGAAGGGCATCCATCAGTCCGACATGGTGCTGCTACCCGACGCGAGCACCGCGTTCCTCGATCCGTTCACCGCCGATCCGACCTTGGTGCTGACCTGCGACATCCTCGAACCGGCGACGATGCAGGCCTACTCGCGCGACCCGCGCGGGATTGCCAAACGCGCAGAGGCGTATCTCAAGTCCAGCGGCATCGCCGAACAGGCGTTCTTCGGCCCGGAACCGGAATTCTTCATCTTCGACTCGGTGCGCTACGGCAACGAGATGGGCCACACCTTCTTCCACATCGATTCGGAAGAGGCGCACTGGAATTCGGCCAAGGAATATGCCGGCGGCAACAGCGGCTATCGCCCCGGCATCAAGGGCGGCTACTTCCCGGTCGCGCCGCTGGATTCGCTGCACGACATCCGCGCCGAGATGTGCAAGACGCTGCAAGCGGTCGGCATCGAGGTCGAGGTGCACCACCACGAAGTCGCCAACGCCGGCCAGTGCGAGATCGGCACTCGCTTCAACACGCTGGTGAAGAAGGCCGACGACCTGCTGACGATGAAGTACATCATCAAGAACGTCGCCTTCCGCAACGGCAAGACCGCGACCTTCATGCCCAAACCCATCGTCGGTGACAACGGCAGCGGCATGCATGTGCACCAGAGCCTCGCCAAGGGCGGCATTAATCTTTTCTCCGGCGACGGCTACGGCGGCCTGTCGCAGGTGGCGCTGTGGTACATCGGCGGCATCTTCAAGCACGCGCGCGCGATCAACGCGTTCGCCAACTCGACCACCAACTCGTACAAGCGACTGGTGCCGGGTTACGAGGCGCCGGTGATGCTGGCGTATTCGGCGAGCAATCGTTCCGCGTCGTGCCGCATCCCGTATGTGGCGAATCCGAAGGCGCGCCGGATCGAAATACGTTTTCCCGACCCGATGAATTCCGGTTATTTGATTTTCGCCGCGCTGATGATGGCCGGCCTGGACGGCATCAAGAACCAGATCGATCCGGGTGCACCCAGCGACAAGGATCTCTACGACCTGCCGCCGGAAGAGGAGAAGAACATCCCGACCGTGTGCCATTCGCTGGACCAGGCGCTGGAAGTCCTCGACAAGGATCGCGACTTCCTCAAGGCCGGCGGCGTGTTCACCGACGACTTCATCGATGCCTACATCACCTTGAAGATGAAGGAAGTCACCGCGTTCCGCGGCGCCACGCATCCGCTGGAATACCAGATGTATTACGCCATCTGACGCAATTCATGTTGGCGGGTGTCGCGGCTTCGGATCGGCGGATGTCCGGCCCGCCGCAGCGCGGCGGGCGTTCGGGAAGGACGCGCGGCTGTGCCGCGCAAGCATCCTTCCCTCACCCGCTGGAATACCAGATGTATTACGCGATCTGATCTGCGCATAGATAGGCGCAACCGAAGGCCCGCCGCCGCGCGGGCCTTCGGCGGCACACCTTATAGCGGCTTGCCCCATAATGGTGCAATGCCCGCGCCGCCTCCCGCCGCCGATCTCGACGCGTTGACCACACCTGTGGCCTGGGCCGCGGCAGACGGGCAGATCGCGGGTGCCAATGCTGCGTTCGGTCGCTGGCTGGGCGTCAGCGGGCGGCGCTTGGTCGGCACGCCGCTGGCGGCGCTCGAAACCGATGGCGACGGATTATCGCGCTGGCTGGCGGAAACGCCGCCGCGCGAGTTCGTGCGCCTGCGCCGGTTGTCGCTAGTGTTCCCGGGTCACGGTGACGGTCCGCGGTTTGCCGATGTCAGCGTATCGCTGCGCGAGGGCGGTGGCTGGTGGCTCGAAGCGCATCCGGTCGACGAATTCCCCGGCGAGGATCCGGCGCTGGCGCTGCCGGGGGCGTTGTCGGCGGCATTCAAAGGACTTGCGCACGAACTGCGCAATCCGCTGGCCGGGCTCAAGGGGGCGGCGCAGCTGCTGGCGCGGCGCGCCAATACCCGGCAGGACAATGCCGACGAGCGCGAGCTGATCGCATTGATCGAATCCGAAGTCGAACGCCTGACCGCGCTGCTCGACCGCCTGCTGTCGCCGCAGCCGGCGCGCACGCACGAGCCGCTTAACATCCATGCCGTTCTCGAACGCGTGCTGCGCCTGATCGAAGCCGATGCCGGCTGGGCGCTGCGGCTGCAACGTGACTACGACCCGAGCCTGCCGGAACTGGTCGGCGACAGCGACCGCCTGACCCAAGCGGTATGGAACCTCGCCCGCAATGCGATCGAGGCCGGCGCCGCCAACGTCACTCTGCGCACGCGCGCCGAGCATGGCCTGCGCATCGGCGATGCGCAGCATCCGCTGGTGCTGCGGCTGGAAATCATCGACGACGGCCGCGGCGTGCCGGAGGAGCTGGTGGACCAGTTGTTCCTGCCGTTGGTCAGCGGCCGCGCCGAGGGCAGCGGCCTGGGCCTGGCGCTGGCGCAACAGGTCGCGCGCGAGCATCGCGGTTCGCTCGCGTACCGCTCGCGGCCGGGGCATACGGTGTTCACGTTGTTGCTGCCGTTGCGCCAGTACGAAGCCGAGGCAACCGATGGCGAATGAATCACCACGCATCTGGGTGGTCGACGACGACCGCAGCGTCCGCTTCGTGCTCGCCACTGCGCTACGCGAAGCTGGCTACGCGGTCGACGGATTCGAGAATGCGCGCGATGTGCTCGTCGCCTTGCGCGACCGCGGCGCACCTGACCTGATCTTCACCGACGTGCGCATGCCCGGCGACGACGGACTCGTGCTGCTGGACAAGCTCAAAGCCGCGCAGCCGCAGCTGCCGGTGATCGTGATGAGCGCCTACACCGACATCGCCAGTACCGCAGGGGCGTTTCGCGGTGGCGCGCATGAGTTCCTGTCGAAACCATTCGACCTCGACGATGCAGTCGCGCTCGCCGCGCGCGCACTACCGAACCGCGAGCAACACAACGCGATCGCCGCCATCGCGCCGAACGCAGCACAGAGCGACCAGCAGTTGCTCGGCACCACGCCGGCGATGCGCGCGCTGTTCCGCAGCATCGGTCGGCTTGCGCAGGCGCCGCTGTCGGTGCTGGTTACCGGCGAGACCGGTACCGGCAAGGAACTGGTCGCGCGTGCGCTGCATCGCGAATCGCCGCGCGCGCGCCGGCCGTTTGTCGCGTTGAACACCGCCGCGATTCCGGCCGAACTGCTGGAGAGCGAACTGTTCGGCCACGAAGCCGGTGCTTTCACCGGCGCAACAAAGCGCCACGTTGGCCGCTTCGAACAGGCCGACGGCGGCAGTTTGTTCCTCGACGAGATCGGCGACATGCCGGCGGCGCTGCAGACGCGCTTGCTGCGGGTGCTCGCCGAGGGCGAATTCTTCCGCGTCGGCGGTCGCGAACTGATCCGCGTCGATGTGCGCGTGATCGCCGCCACCCACCAGCCGCTGGAAGCGCTGGTCGCCGACGGCCGCTTCCGCGCCGACCTGCTGCATCGCCTCGACGTGGTGCGCCTGCAGCTGCCGCCGCTGCGCGCGCGTCGCGACGATGTGCCGGTGCTGGCCGAGCGCTTCCTCGCCGCAGCGGCGACGAAGCTGCACGCACCGGCCAAGCGCTTCGCCAAGCCAGCGCTGGAACGCCTGCGTGCGCACGACTGGCCCGGCAACGTGCGCGAGCTCGAGAACCTGTGTTGGCGACTGGCCGTGCTGGCGCCCGGCGACACGATCACCGTGGCCGATCTCGACGACGCCCTGGCGCCGGCACCGGCGAACGCGCACGACAGTGACTGGGAAACCATGCTGGCGACGTGGACGCGCGCCAAGCTGGCAGCGGGCGACACCGGCATCCACGCCGATGCGCGCGCGCGCCTGGATCGTGTCCTGCTGGATGCTGCGCTCGCACACACCGACGGCCATCGTGGCGAGGCCGCGGTCCGGCTTGGACTCGGTCGCAACACCGTCACCCGCAAGCTCGGCAAATCCCGCAAGCGCAGCTGACGCTGTTCACCGCCAGCAAACCCCGATGGCGATAGGATCCGCGGACTGCCCCTGACCTGGAATGCATCGATGCGCATCCTCCTGCTCGCCGCGTTCAGCGCGCTCGGCCTCGCTGCCTGCGCTTCCACCCCGCCTACGCCGAAGCGGGAGATGCCGCAGATGCCGAACACCAGCACCGCGGCGATGGCGGTCGCCAATCTCGCCGCCGCTTCCGGCAGCCTCGTCAGCGGCAAGCTCACGTTGATGCCGATGGGCAACGGCGTGCACGTAAGCGGCGACATCGGCGGCCTGACGCCGGGCAGCAGCCACGGCTTCCATATCCACGAGACCGGCGATTGCAGCGCGGCCGATGCCTCCAGCGCCGGTGGCCACTTCAACCCGGCTGGCAGCATGCACGGCAAAGCCGAGGCGGGCGCACACCATGCCGGCGACATCGACAACATCGTGGCCGATGGCAGCGGCGTTGCCCATGTCAACGCGCATGTGATGGGCGTGAGCCTCGGCGGCAGCGGCGCCAACGACATTGCCGGTCGCGCGTTTGTGGTCCACGCCGCGCCCGACGACTACGCGACGCAACCCGCAGGTAATTCCGGCGCCCGCATTGCCTGCGGCATGATCAGCGTCACCCGATAATTGCCGCGAATCCGTAGCGTGCGCCGTGCGCACGATTCGCCACTACGTGCGCGCAGCGCACGCTACGATGGGGCCTGTGACTCTGCGCATCCGCACTGCAACGCCCGCCGACACCGCCCTGCTCGCCGAATGGGCCATCGCGATGGCGTGGGAAACCGAACACAAGCGCTTGGATCCAGACACCGTTCACGCCGGCATCGTCGCCGCCATTGCCGATCCCGCGAAGGCGCGCTACTTCGTCGCCATGCACGATGCGGCCCTCGCCGGCCACGAAACGCTCGGCATGCCGGTCGGCACGCTGATGCTCACCAGCGAATGGAGCGACTGGCGCAACGGCGACTGGTGGTGGATCCAGAGCGTGTACGTCGCGCCGGAGCATCGCCGCCGCGGGGTGTTCGCGGCGCTGTATCGGCATGTCGAACAACTCGCGCGCGATACACCGGGCGTGGTCGGCCTGCGTCTGTATGTCGAGAAGGAAAACGCCGCTGCGCAACGCACCTACGCGGCGCTCGGCATGCACGATCCCGGTTACGCGATGTACGAGCAGCCTTTCCTGTAGGAGCGTCCCATGGGCGCGATGCGCTTTACCCGCGAATGCATCACGGCGAAAAGCATCGCGCCCATGCTCTGTAGAGGCATGGGGCGCTCCTACAGGTCCTGTGCAGCGTCACCGCCGTTGCAATGCACGAACGTCACCGGCATCCCATGCGCACCCAGCACCGCGGCGAACTGCCGCTGGCGCGCCTGGAACTGGTCGAAGCGCCGTTCGAGCCGGTCGTCGCCAGCTTGCGCATCGGTGGCGTAACGCGCGCGCCACGCCGCCGGCGACAGCAACGCGATCCGCACCTCGCGCTCGCAGTAATGCAGCAGCGGTTCCGGTGGCGCGTCCAGCCATTCCTCCGAATCCGGCGCCAGCAATGCGGCCTCGATCAGCGGCCACAGCGGTGCCAGGCCGACGTGTTCGTACTGCAGCGCCGTCATCGCGGCGAGATCGTGCACGGTGAGATAGCGCGCGTGCTCCACCGTGAGGCCGAATGTGTCCTGCGCCGCCAGCGCGGTCTCGGCGCCGGCCATGCCGCGTTCCAGCAACTCGCGCTCGAACGCATCGCCGACGCGCACAATCACCTTGCGTTCTCCCAATAGCAGGAATGGCAGCAAACGCAGCGGGCCTCCGGCGAAATCAGGCGATGGTGTCAGCGCACCCGGCAACTGCCCGTCGTGCGCGCCGAACGCAATGATCCTGCCGGACAGACCAGATGCCTGCGGCGCGCGCGCGGCGAGCTGCTCCAGTTCGCGATGCAGCGGCCAGCCCGGCCGCAACAGTTCGACCGGATCGTAATGCGCGCCGACCACGATCAACCCCAGCGTCGCCGCCTCTGGCACGAACCTGGCGAGGTCGCGCGCGACCAGCGTCGCCAGCGCACCGGCTTCACGTTGCGGCAGCGCGTCGCGCGTCACCGCGCTGCCGGGCGTGAGTTCCAGCGCCAGCGCGCCGAGCACGTGCAGCGTTGCGTCTGGCGGCGTCGAATCAGTCATCACGGCTTTGATGGACATTCCTGATGATGTGGATGGCGGCCTTTGATCGGACATGCTGTGATTGGCCATGCACAGTGCCGGGTTTACACTGCGACGCATTATCGACAGTCCGCGCAGGGATGTGCGGATTTCATGTCGATCCACCATCGACCTGCCGGCCGCGGCAGGCCAGCCACGAGGTAATTCAATGCTGCAAGGTCGTCCCGTCGCCGTGCTCGGCGGTGTCCGCATTCCGTTCTGCCGGCAGAACACGGCCTATGCCGATGTCGGCAATCTCGGCATGTCGGTACGCACGCTCGGCGCGCTGGTCGAGAGGTTCGGCCTGCACGGGCAGCAGCTCGGTGAGGTCGCGATGGGCGCGGTGATCAAGCTCTCCAGCGACTGGAACCTCGGCCGCGAGGCGACGTTGTCCTCTGGCCTGTCGCCGCTGACGCCCGGGATCACCCTGCAACGCGCCTGCGGCACCTCGCTGGATTCGATCATCAGCATCGGCAACAAGATCGCCACCGGCCAGATCGAGGCCGGCATCGGCGGCGGCAGCGACACCACCTCCGACGTACCGATCGTGTACGGCCAGCAGTTGCGCCGGCGCCTGCTCGAAGCGGCACGTGCGAAGACGACGAAAGAGAAACTCGCCGCGTTCAAGGGTTTTCATTTGCGCGAACTCAAGCCCGAGTTCCCCGGCGTCGTCGAGTCGCGCACCGGCAAGTCGATGGGCGACCACTGCGAGGACATGGCCAGGCAATGGAGCATCGCGCGCGACTCGCAGGACGAATGGGCGGTCGGCTCGCACCACAAGCTGGCCGCGGCCTACGAACGCGGTTTCTTCGACGATCTGGTCGTCAGTTTCCGCGGCGTCTCGCGCGACAACGTCCTGCGCCCGGACACCTCGATCGAGAAACTGGCGACGCTGAAGCCGGTGTTCGACAAGACTTCAGGCCGCGGCACGCTCACCGCCGGCAACTCGACGCCGCTGACCGACGGCGCCGCCGCCTGCCTGATCGCGTCCGACGAGTGGGCGCAGGCGCACGGCTTTGATCCGCTGTGCCACATCCGCGACGCGCAGGTCGCCGCGGTCGATTTCGTCCACGGCGAAGGCCTGCTGATGGCGCCGACGATCGCGGTGCCGGAGATGCTCAAGCGCAACGGGCTCACGCTGCAGGATTTCGATTTCTACGAAATCCACGAAGCCTTCGCCGCGCAGGTGCTGTGCACGCTGCGGGCGTGGGAGAGCGAGGAGTACTGCAAGACGCGGCTCGGCCTCGACGCGCCATTCGGGCGGATCGATCCCGCGAAGATCAACCCCAATGGCTCCTCGCTGGCGACTGGCCATCCGTTCGCCGCCACCGGCGCGCGTATCGTCGCGACCGCGGCGAAGGAGCTGAAGCTGCGTGGCAGCGGCCGCTGCCTGGTGTCGATCTGCACCGCAGGTGGGATGGGTGTGGTGGCGATCCTCGAACGCTGACGCGCTCATCCGCGCAATCGCGGCACCCCATGCTCATCGCGTTCCTCGATCGCGGCCTGGTCGTGGATCTGCTGGCGCAGGTCGCGCCCGGGCAGTTCGACGATGGGCTCGTTGCGTGTGGCGCGCAATGCGTTGGCGTAGCTCAGGCGCGCACTCGTCTCGTCGCCATTGGCGGCGAAGCCGTGGCCTAGTTCCTCCCAGGCATCAGCACCTGCGCCCTGCGCCAGTGCGCGATGCAGGTAGCCTTCCGCTTGCGGCCACTGGTTCTGTTCGCGCGTTAGCCGCGCCAGCGTCAGCAGCAGGGCCGGACTGGCCGGATGCGCCTGCAGCCAGCGCTCGGCATTGGCGCGGCGCGCGTCGAGGCGGCCGACCGGCAGGCGGCCGTATTGCACCGCCAGCGATTCGTCCCAGCGCGTATCGAGTGCTTGTTCCAGCGACTTGGTCGCGGCTTCGTCCCAGCGCAACGCGGCGGCGCGTTCGGCGTAGGCGGCGACCACAGTGGGCTCGCTCTTCAGCGGCTTGGGCAGGCTTTCCCAGCGCTCGGCGAGGACGTTGGCGTCGTCGGCGTGGCGCAGCGAGGCTTCCGCCCACTGTTCCTGCAATTCGTCCAGGCGCTCGGCCGGCAATGCGTGCTGCTGGCGCAGCGCACCCAGCAGGCCATAGGCCTGTGCGGCCTGCCCGGATGCCGCGAACGCTTCGGCGCGCAACGCCAGTCCGCGCGGGGGCAATGGTTGCGCGGCGGGCGTGTCGAGCGCGACCAGCGCGTCGGTGGGGCGATGCTCGGCGAGTGCGAGTTCGGCGGTGGCGATCGCGCGCGCGGTGGCGTGGCGCTCGCCGAGCGCATCGAGTTGCGCACGCGCGGCGGCATGATCGCCACGCGCGGCTGCGGCGCGCGCCGCAGCCAAACGTGCGGGCGCGGCAACCACGTCATCATCGGCGGCTTGCGCCAGCAATTTCTCGGCGCGGCTGTAATGGCCGTAGTGAAGGGCGTCAAGACCTTCGCCCAGGCGAGCACGCGAGCGCTGGTCGCGATGCTGGCGCCATGCCTTGAACGGCAGTGTCAGCAGCTTCCACAACAGCCACCCGCCAGCGACCACCACCAGCAGCATCAGCAGGCCGGAGGCGACGGTGGTGGTGTAGTCGCTGCCGCGGTAGCGCACCAACACGTAACCCGGATCGGCCAGCAGCAGTTGCGCCAGCAGCGCCCCGACCAGCGCCAGCACGATCCAGAACAGCAGGTTGCGGAACAGGTTCATCGCGGAACTCCTTCGACGTGACATCGATACCTTAGCGGGGCCGATGTTCGCATCGCGTCGACGGGGCTGAATATGCTGAACGTCAGCGCGGCGCGGCGCGGGTCTGGCGCAATTGCTGCAAGGTGGTGCCCAGGGTCGGCAGCGTGATCGCCAGCGGTAATTCGCGCAGCGCCTGCAGCTGCGCACGCTGCCGGCGCAATGCCGGCGAATCCGGCCACAGCCGCAGCAGCCAGCCATCGGCGCGCAGCAGCGCGGCGCGCCAGGCGTCGTCGTCACGGCGTTCGATCGCTGCGCGCGCCAGTGCGAGTTCCAGTTGCAGCGTGGCGTAGCCGGCGGCGCGGTCGCCGGGGGTGGTCGCGATCGCGCGGTCCGACGGTTGCACTTCGACGATCCGCGCAAACGCGCGCTGCCACCAGCTGCGCGCGTTGGGCCCGTCGGTGCCGAATGCCGGTGACGGCGCCCGCAAGCGCGCGGCGAACGCGTCCATCCGGCCGGCGGCGAGCGCCTTGGGATCGGCGCCGAGCGCGTCGAGCGCGGCGCGCTCCTGCACCAGCGCCTGGCGCAGGTTGAGCCAGGCCGGATCGTCGATGCCGTCGAGCACGCCGGCGGCCAGCGCGTAGGCGCGGCGCGCACCATCCAGGTCGCCCGACAGCTGCAGGCGTTGTTCGCCCTGGCTGAGCAGCAGTTCGACCTCGTCCAGGCGCAACGCCTGCACACCGTGGCGTTGCGGATCGGCAAGCTTGCTGACGCTGTCCTCGAGCAGCGCCGCGCGCTGGCCGAGGCCGAGCAGTTCGTCGCGCAGCACGCGGTTGGTGGCGTCAGCCTGCTGGATGCGCTGCGCCTGGGCGCGCTGGTCGCCGCGCAGCGCGTCGACACGCGCGACCAGCGCCTGCAGTTGTTCTCCGGCGTCGGCGGCGAGTGTCTGCTCGTGCGCCAGCCGCGATTGCCACCAGTGCCAGCCGCGCCAGCCGGCCAGTGCCAGCACTAGCAGGAGCAGCAGCCAGATTGCGCCACTGCGGCCAGTGGCAGGGGTGGAACTCGATGGCGTATCGGTCACGGCGATGGGGTCGGGAAGAGTGCACACATCATGCCAGCGCAGCCTGGGCCGCGGCGGCGACAAGGTCGCGCGGCAGCGCGCTGGCGGCGACCACGATGCGCTCGAAACCATGCCCGCGCGCCAGTTGCGCCAGCCGCTCGCTGGCGGCGACCACGCGCGCGCGCCGCAGCGCCGCCGCAGCGTCGGCCGGCAACACCGCAAGCACATGCTCGAGCGCCGCGCCGCTGCTCAGTGCCAGCCACGCCGGCACGTGCAGCGTGCGCAAGGCTTTGATCGCGCGTGGCGATGGCATGATCGCGATCCGCGCATAGACATCGGCGCGCAGCACGCGCGCGCCGCGCTGCTGCAGCTGCGGCGCGATGAGCTCGCGTCCGCCGGGGGCGGTGACCAGGCCGATCGCCAGATCCTGCACGTCCTGCAGGCCGGGCAACGCCAGCAGGCCTTCGCTGTCCATCTGGGTTGGTGCGACGACCTCGACGATACCGGCACGCCGCAATGCGGCCGCGGTGCCGGCGCCAACCGCGAACCAGCGCTGCCCGTTGCGCACATGCAGCGATTGCAGCGCCTGTGCGGCGCGCACTGCGGCCGGGCTGGTGAACACGATGCGGTCGCCGGTGAGCGCGGTATGCAGCGCCTCGCGCGTGGCGTCGTCGGCCTGTGTCTGCAGTTTCCATGGAGACAACGCCAGCATGCGCGCGCCCTGCGCCGCCGCGGCCCGCCGCAGCGGCGCGTGTTGCGTTACCGGCCGCAGCGAGATCACGTAGCATCCGTTGAGCGCAGCTGGCATGACGGCAACTTGCATGGCGGAAGCTTGGCATAGATGAATTTCGATGGCGCCCTGGCGCAGCTCGACGCCCACTACCAGGCGATGCCGCCGGTGGCGGCGCTGCGGCTGCGCATCGCAGGATTCGACGGCGACTGCCTGCGCCTGCAGGCGCCGCTGGCCAGCCATGTCAACGACAAGGGTTGCGCGTTCGGCGGTAGCCTGGTGTCGCTGATGACCCTGGCGGCGTGGGGACTGGTGACGTTGCGGTTGCAGCAGGCCGGGCTGGCCGCGGACGTGTTCGTCGCCGACAGCCAGGTGCGGTATCTGGCGCCGCTGTTCGACGACATCCAAGCCGAGGCGCGACTGGCCGAAGATGCGGCGTGGGAAGACTTCGTCGCCGAGTTGCGCGAACGCGGCCGCGCCAGCGTGTCGACCGCCGCCAGCGTGTGCCTGCCCGACGGCGCGCAGGCCGCGCACTGCCGCGCGCGTTACGTCGCCATCGCCAGAGGTTAGGATGCGGCTTCGCCATGCCACCGGAGTGCCTGCGATGCGGATGCTGAAGATCGGGTTGCTGCTGCTGCTCGCGACGGTCGCATTGACCGGTTGTGCCACCAAGATGGATCGCAATAGCGAGCTGGACAAGGCCCAGTACGCGTATTCGGCGGCGATCCGCTGGGGCGATTTCGAGGGCGCCTGGAACCTGGTCGATCCGAAGTACAAGCAGGCGCATCCGATGACCGACCTGGAACTGGAGCGCTACAAGCAGATCCAGATCTCCGGCTACCGCGACCTGGCGGCGCAGGTCGGCGACGGCGTGGCGATGCGCGAGATCGGCATCGGCGTGATCAACCGCAACACCCTGGTCGAGCGCCAGACGCGCTACACCGAGCGCTGGCGCTACGACCTGGAGCACAAGACCTGGTGGCTCACGGTCGGCCTGCCGGACCTGTGGCAGGGCGAGTGATCGCGGCCGCGCTTTTGCCTCGGCGACGGTGACCGGCGACAATCGCGTCCCCGCGTTCGCACTGGCTCCCCGTGACCCTTCAAGCTGTGACACTGCATGACCTGCTGGCCTTCGCCGGCCGTAACCCCATGCTCTCGCTGGCGCTCGCCGGCCTGACCATCGCCATCATCGTCAACGAGGTGATGGCCCTGTTTCGCGGCTTCAAGGCGCTGCGCCCGGCGGAACTGACCGCGCTGGTCAATCGCGACAACGCGCTGGTGGTTGACCTGCGCCCGGGGGCTGAATTCGAGAAAGGCCATATCCCGGGTTCGAAGAACGTGCAGATGAGCCAGTTCGATCCGGAGAACAAGCAGCTGGCCACGGCCAAGTCGCTGCCGGTGGTGCTGGTGTGCAAGGCCGGGCAGACCGCCGGCGACGCCGCCAAGCGCTTGCGCAAGGCCGGCTTCGAGCGCGTGCACATCCTCGATGGTGGTATCGCCGCCTGGCAGCAGGCGGACTTGCCGCTGGCAAAAGGGCGCGCCTGATCTTACCCAGCGCGGTTTACCCAGCGCATCCCGACCGGCGGCCGCATCAATCCTGCCCTGCCGCCCTTGTCCCAATGCCGATTGCCCCAAGCTTGCTGACATGGCCGCGTCGGGTGTGCGTGGCATAATTGCCATCTTTTCCGCGTTCCCGCATCCTTTTCCGGAGTAGTCCCAGATGTCCGACCAACCCCTCAACGGCGCCGCCGCGCCTGCCGAAGCCGGCCCGCAGTTCACGGTCGAGAAGATCTACGTCAAGGATGTCTCGTTCGAGGCGCCGGGTACGCCGCAGGTGTTCAACGAGGCCGGCCAGCCGCAGCTGTCGATGAACCTCAACCAGCGCGTGCAACGCCTCGCCGACAACGCCTTCGAAGTGGTGCTCGGCGTCACCCTGACCTGCAAGCTCGACGACGACAAGACTGCGTACCTGGCCGAAGTGCAGCAGGCCGGCGTGTTCGGCCTGGTCGGCTTCGACGACGCCACCCTCGACGCGATGCTCGGCACCCATTGTCCGAACGTGCTCTACCCCTACGCGCGCCAGACCGTCAGCGACCTGATCCAGGCCGGCGGCTTCCCGCCGTTCCTGCTGCAGCCGATCAATTTCGAGGCGCTGTATGCCGAAGGCCTGCGCCAGCGTGCCGCGCAGGGCGTCGCCGGCCTCGCCGATGCGGAAGTCGCCGGCAACGCCTGAACCGGCATGGCCGCCACGGACATGGCCGCGTCGCCTTCGGTCGCGCCGGTCTCAGTGGCCGCGCTCGGCGCGGGCTCCTGGGGTAGCGCGCTCGCCGCGCTGATCGCCCGGCACGGTCATCCGACCGTGCTGTGGGGACGCGATCCCGAGGTCATCGCCGCGATTGCGCAGCGGCACGAGAATCCGCGCTATCTGCCCGGCATCGCGCTGCCGCAGTCGCTGCGCGCGACCACCGATCTTGGCGCAGCCCTGCACGACGCCGACCTGGTGCTGGTGGTGGTGCCCTCGCACGCCTTCACCGAAACCCTGCACGCGCTGGCGCCGCTGCGTCCGCCGCATGCGGGCGTGGCCTGGGCGACCAAGGGCTTTGAGCCGGGATCCGGACGCTTCCTGCATGAAGTCGCAAGCGCGGTGCTCGGCGCCGGCGTGCCGCTGGCGGTGGTCACCGGACCGTCGTTCGCCCGGGAGGTCGCCGTCGGCCTGCCGACCGCGCTGACCGTGCACGGCGATGACGCGGCCTTCGTGCAGCAGGTCGCCGACGTGCTGCACGGTCCCGAATTCCGCGCCTACACCGGCGACGACATGCGCGGCGCCGAGCTCGGTGGCGCGATGAAGAACGTGCTCGCGGTCGCCACCGGCGCCGCCGACGGCATGAACCTCGGCCTCAACGCGCGCACCGGACTGATCACCCGCGGCCTCAACGAGATGCTGCGGCTGAACGCCGCGATCGGCGGCCGCCCGGAGACGCTGATGGGTCTGGCCGGCCTCGGCGATCTAGTGCTGACCTGCACCGGCGACCTGTCGCGCAACCGTCGCCTCGGCCTCGCCCTCGGCCGCGGGCAGGCGCTGCCCGATGCGGTGCGCGAGATCGGCCAGGTGGTCGAATCGGTGCAGACCGCCGACGAAGTGATGCGCCTGGCCGATCGCCACGGCCTCGAACTGCCGATTGCCAGCAACGTCCGCGACGTGCTGCACGGCGACATCACGCCCGCCGAAGCGCTGCGCCGGCTGCTGGCGCGCGAGCAGAAAGCCGAATACCCGGTGGCGTTGTTCTCCACGCCATAAAAAAACCCGGCCGTTGCCGGCCGGGTCAGATCGCGATGGCGGGGGAGAGAGAGAACGATCGCGATGCGCTGCTGCGATCCGCTTACCAGCTGTAGCGCGGACCGACGAACCACTGGGTGTCGCCGCTGGCGAACTTGACGTCGCCGGACAGGCCCCAGTTCTGGTTGAACTTCACCTGCGCGCCGAGGCGACCGTAGAAGTCGCCGCTGAAGTCGTTGCTGTCCTCGTACCCGGCCAGTGCATAGCCTTCGAACTTCGGCGCCAGAGCGCTGCGCACGCCGACCTCGGCGCTGTATCCATTGACATCGCCGCCGCCATAGTTGACGCCGCCGACGGTGACGTTGTCGATCTTGTACTTGTCGTAGGCGACGCGGGCGACAAGGTCGGTGTTGGCGCCGATCCCGTAGTTGTAGCCCAGGCCCAGGCGCCACTGGTTGGCATCGATCGAATCGATCTTGACGCCATTGACGAAGAAGGGATCCGTCTTCTGGCCGCTGTAGCTGCCGAACAGATGGAAGTTCGGGCTCAGCGCGGCGGAGGCATTGACGCCCCAGCCGTCGGCATCGGTGTCGCCGTGGGTGGCCACATAGCCGCCTTCGACGAAGTTGTAGTTCAGGCCGTCGGCGGCCGAGGCTGCGGCACTCAAAGTGAGAGCCGGCAGCGCGGCGAGCAAGGTCAGGGCAAGCAGGGGACGCTTCATCGGGGGAACCTCTTTGGATTCTGGTTGTGGGCCGCTACGGGCTGTCGGTAAACAGACAGGGGCCGACCGGTGCGCGCATTCTCCGCGCGCCTTCACAACCGAGACTGAATACTAAACTTGACAGTGCAGGAACTTTCGCGGGGGCAGCCGGTCATGCGCCGCCGGCGTGGCCCAGCTGACGCCACGCCTCGAACACCACCACCGCGACCGCGTTGGACAGGTTGAGGCTGCGATTGTCCGGCCGCATTGGCAGACGCAAGCGTTGCGACTCAGGCACACAAGTCAGCACGTCGTCCGGCAGGCCGCGGGTTTCCGGGCCGAACACGAACGCATCGCCCGTGCGGTAAGCCGGAGCGTCGTAACGCGTCGTGCCCCGGGTGCTCAAGGCGAACAGCCGCGGCGGCGCGCCGTTGTGTTGCGCGATCGTGGCGAGCGCGGCGTCGAGCGAGGCATGCACCTGCAGCGTCGCGTACTCGTGGTAGTCCAGGCCAGCGCGGCGCAACTGCTTGTCGTCGAGCGAGAAGCCGAGCGGCTCGACCAGATGCAGTCGCGCGCCGGTATTGGCGCACAACCGGATCACGTTGCCGGTGTTGGGCGGAATCTCGGGCTGGCAGAGGATGACGTCGAACATGTTGTTATCGGGGCGATGAAGCCAGCCGCGCTAACTTGCGCCGTTGATCCGGCCCGCGACCGGATAACGCCGCGCACTGACAGTACGAATATCGAGGAGCACCGCTCACCACGTCATCGCTTCGCCACGCCAGTCGAAGAAGCGGCCGCTGGATTCCAGCGTCGTCGCCTCAATCACCCGCAGCAATCCCTGCACCGATTGCGACGGCGTCAGCGTCGCACCACTTCCGCCCATGTCGGTCTGCACCCAGCCCGGATGTAGCGCGAGCACGATGATGCCGCGCGCTTGCAGTGCCTTGGCCAGCAGCGCGGTCGCCATGTTCTGCGCGGCTTTGCTGATGTTGTAGCTGGGCGTGCCGAAGCGCTCGAGCGCGGCGATCGAGCCAAGTTCGGAGGTGATGTTGGCAACACGCGCGTTGTCCGCCAGCAACGGCGCCAGCGCCTGCGTCAGCAGCAATGGCCCGCGCGCGTTGGTGCGGAAACTGTCGTCGAGGTTGTTGGGATCGAGGCTGCCGAAGCGTTCGCCCGAATGCAGCACACCGGCGCCGTTGACCAGCAGGTCGAGCGTTTCGCAGACCAGCGGCAACTCGCGCGCCAGTTCGGTGATCGATTTCGGAGCGGCGACGTCCAGCGGCAACACGTGCACGCGTCCGGGAAATTCGCCGGCAAGCTGGTTGAGCGCGGTCGCCTTGCCCGGATGCCGACAAGTGGCGACGACGCGGTCACCGCGCGCCAGCAGCTGGCGGACGAATTCCAGGCCGAGGCCGCGGTTGGCGCCGGTGACGAGGCAATGGCGGGAGGACATGCCAGTCAGTATGCCGCGGCCTGCGCGCGCAGCGCGTCAGCGCCGTCCGGGACTTGTGGCCTAGTGCCCGTCCCGGCGCAAGCCGCTAGGATGCGGCGGTTGTGTTTCTTTCGTCTTTCCAGGAGTGCTGCATGTCGAAGTCCCGCGCCGTCGCCTTCCATCGTGGAGTGCTCGCCCTCGCCCTGACCGCCGTGCTCGGTGGTGGGTTCTACTCCGCTGACGTGCTGGCGAAATCCGCTGCCGGGACCGAAGTCGACATCCCGTACCAGGAATTCACCCTGGCCAACGGCCTGCGCGTGATCGTGCATACCGACCGCAAGGCGCCGATCGTCGCGGTCAACCTCTGGTACCACGTCGGATCCAAGGACGAGCCGGCCGGTCGCACCGGCTTCGCGCACCTGTTCGAGCACCTGATGTTCAACGGCTCGGAGAACCACAAGGGCGAGTACTTCGAGCCGTTCGAGCTGGCCGGCGCCACCGACATGAACGGCACCACCAACACCGACCGCACCAACTACTTCGAGAACGTACCGACCACCGCGCTGGACATGGCGCTGTGGATGGAATCCGACCGCATGGGCCACCTGCTCGGCGCGATCGACCAGAAGACACTCGACGAGCAGCGCGGCGTGGTCCAGAACGAGAAGCGCCAGGGCGAGAACCAGCCCTACGGCCAGGCCGACGACGAGCTCACCAAGGTCATGTACCCGGCAGGGCACCCGTACCACCACACCACCATCGGCTCGATGACCGACTTGAACGCGGCCTCCCTGGCCGACGTCAAGAACTGGTTTCGCACCTGGTACGGCCCCAACAACGCGGTGCTGGTGCTGGCCGGTGACATTGACCTGGCCACCGCCAAGGCCAAGGTCGCGAAATATTTCGGCGACATCCCGGCCACCCCGTCCATGGCGCAGCCGAAGATCGACGTCGCCAGGCACGACACCTCCACCCGCGAGACCATGACCGACAAGGTGCCGCAGGCGCGCATCTACCGGCTCTGGAACGTGGCCGAGTATGGCCAGCCGGATCTGGACCGCCTGCAGTTGTTCGCGCAGGTGCTCGGCGGCAGCAAGAGCTCGCGCCTGGACAAGCGCCTGGTGCACGAGGACAAGCTGGTCGACAGCGTCAGCGCCGGCGTGTCCGGCTCGCAGCTGGGCAGCAGTTTCTTCGTCATGGCCGACGTCAAGCAGGGCGTGGACCCAGCCAAGGTCGAGGCGGTGATCAACGAGGAAATGCACAAGCTGATCAGTGACGGCCCGACCGCGACCGAAGTCGAGCAGGCCCGCACCGTGTTCAAGGCCGGCTTCGTCCGCGGCATCGAGCGCATCGGCGGGTTCGGCGGCAAGGCCGACGCGCTCGCCGAATGCACCATCTACACCGGCAAGCCGGCCTGCTTCCGCGACAGCCTGGCCACCATCGACAGCGCCAGCGCCGCCGACGTGCAGGCAGTTGGCAAGCGCTGGCTGGCCGCGGGCGACCACACCCTGGTGGTGGTGCCGGGCGAGCGCAAGGAGATCGCCGAGGATCTGGCGGTCACGCCTGCCGCGCTGACGCTGCCGGTGGTGGATCCGAAGTTCAAGACCATCGTCACCGGCGTCGACCGTTCCACCGGCGTGCCCGGCGTCGAGCAGTTCCCGGACCTCAAGTTCCCGGCGCTGCAGCGCGCCACGTTGTCCAACGGTACCCAGGTGATCCTGGCCGAGCGCCATGACGTGCCGGTGGTGCAGATGAGCATGCTGTTCGACGGCGGCTACGCCTCCGACGCCAGCGCCAGGCTCGGCGCCTCCAGCTTCAGCATGGGCATGCTCGACGAAGGCGCCGGCGACCTCGACGCGCTCGCCTTCGGCAACCGCGCCGAGTCGCTCGGCGCCAACCTCGGCGCGTCGGCATCGCTCGATGGCGGCAGCGCGTACCTGTCGGCACTGAAGGAGAAGATCGAGCCATCGCTGGTGCTGTACGCGCAGATGCTGCGCCAGCCGCGCTTCGACCAGAAGGAGATCGACCGGGTCAAGGCGCAGTGGATCGCCGGCATCGCCCAGGAGAAGGCGCGCCCGAACGGCGCCGCGCTGCGCGTGCTGCCACCGTTGCTGTACGGCGCCGGCCATCCCTACGCGATCCCGTTCAGTGGCACCGGCACCGAAGGCTCGATCGCCGCCCTGACCCGCGACGAACTGGTCGCCTATCACGACAAGTACGTGCGTCCCGACAACGCGACCCTGGTCGTCGTCGGCGACACCACGCTGAAGGAGATCACCCCGAAGCTGGAGCAGGCGTTCGCCGGCTGGAAGGGTGTCGGCGCCGCGCCGTCGGCCGCAGCGGTCGCCGCTGTCGCGCGTCCGGCCAGGGCGCGGGTGTTCCTGATCGACCAGCCCGGTGCGATCCAGGCCAACATCTTTGCCGGCGAGCTGATGCCGTCGACCAAAGACGCAGGCGCCACCCGTCTGGAAATCGCCAACGCCGTGCTCGGCGGCGAGTTCTCGTCGCGCCTGAACATGAACCTGCGCGAGGACAAGCACTGGGCCTACGGTTCCTACAGCTTCCTGCAGAACGCGATCGGCGAGCGTCCATGGCTCGCTTACGCGGCGGTGCAGATCGACAAGACCGCCGAGTCGCTGAAGGAGATGTCGCGCGAGATTACCGACTACGGCACCGGCAAGACCCCGGCCAAGCCGGCGGAAGTGTCGAAGATCCAGGCCACCGAGATCCGCGGCCTGCCGGGTTCGTTCGAAACCGCGGGCGCGGTGATGGGCAGCATCGCCGGCAACGTGCGCTATGACCGTCCGGACGACTACGTCACCCGGCGCGCGATCGAGATCAAGTCGCTGACCCCGGAGCAGGTGGCCGAGGCGGCCAAGGCGATCGACCCGAACGCGCTGACCTGGGTGGTGGTCGGCGACCTGTCGAAGATCGAGCAGCCAGTGCGCGCCCTGAACCTGGGCGAGGTCACCGTGGTCGACGTCGACGGCAAGCCGGTGGCGGCGAAGAAATAAGCCGCACGTTGTTTCCACGCTCAGCCGATGCCCGCCACAATGGCGGGCATCGTGCTTTCAGGGTCTGAATATCATGCGCAAGCTGCTCGCTACGTTGTCCATCGCCGCCTTGGTCGGTGGCTGCACCTGGGTGCACATGGCCCCCGGCGCCAGCACGGTGAAGGTTGTCACCGGGCCGCCGGCCGGCTGTGAGAAGCGCGGCGAGGTCGAAGTTTCGGTCAAGGACAGCCTCGGCCCCTACGAGCGCAACGCGCTGCGCGTGCGCGAGGAACTGGAAACCCTGGCCCGCAACGAGGCCCCCGGACTCAACGCCGACACCGTGCAGCCGCTGGACGAACCCAATGACGGCACGCAGCGCTACGCCGCCTGGCGCTGCGGCCGCTGACCCCTTTTCCGCACGCGACATTCGCGCTGCCCGCTTTCCGTCAACAAGCGGGTTTCCACGCGCGCGGCGGCGCGTTCAGCTGAATCGCAGGCGGGTTCTGTTGCGGCGCGGTATCCTGTCGTGTTTCCTTCGTTTCTGGCCGCCATTCATGCTGTTCCAACATGTCGCCATCGCCGGCCTCGCCCACGTCGACGCGCCGCGCCGGCTGAGCTCCGACGAGATCAACGCCCGCCTCAAGCCCACCCTCGATCGCCTCGGCATCAAGACCGACGTGCTCCAGGACGTCGCCGGCATCCACGCGCGGCGCTTGTGGGACGGCGAGATGCAGGCCTCGGCCGCGGCCACGCTGGCCGGCGTCAAGGCGCTGGCCGATGCCGGCATCGATCCGGACAAGGTCGGCCTGCTGATCAACACTTCGGTCAGCCGCGACTTCCTCGAGCCGAGCACGGCCTCGATCGTCAGCGGCAACCTCGGCTTGTCCGACATCTGCCAGAACTTCGACGTCGCCAACGCCTGCCTGGCCTTCCTCAACGGCATGGACATCGCCAGCCGCATGATCGAGCGCGGCGAGATCGAGTACGCGCTGGTGGTCGATGGCGAAACCGCCGACCTCGCCTACGAAAAGACCATGGAGCGCATGCTGCACGGTGACGTCACCGAGGCCGAGTTCAGGAACGAACTGGCCACGCTCACGCTCGGCTCCGGCGCCGCGGCGATGGTGCTGGCGCGCGCGGAACTCGCGCCCGGCGCGCCGCGCTATCGCGGCGGCGTCACCCGCGCAGCGACCGAATGGAACGGCCTGTGCCGCGGCAACCTCGACCGCATGGTCACCGACACGCGCATGCTGCTGATCGAAGGCATGAAGCTGGCGCAGAAGACCTTCATCGCAGCCAGGCAAGCGCTCGGCTGGGCGGTGGAAGAACTCGACGAGTTCGTCATCCACCAGGTCAGCCAGGTCCACACCGCCGCCTTCATCAAGGCGTTCGGCATCGACCCGAAGAAGGTGCTGACCATCTTCGGCGAGCACGGCAACATCGGCCCGGCCTCGGTGCCGATCGTGCTGAGCAAGCTGCGCGAACTCGGCCGCCTGAAAAAGGGCGACCGCGTCGCCCTGCTCGGCATCGGCTCGGGGTTGAATTGCGCGATGGCGGAAGTGGTCTGGTAAGTAGCTTGACCCCCTCCCTTGCGTAGCGGGTAGGGGTGCTTTCGCTCCCTCCCTTTCGTGCAGCGAAGGGGAGAGTTGGGGGAGGGTGCTTTTGGCTCCTCTTGGCTTTGAAAGCCAATCGTCATTTCTTTCAAAGCCCCGTCCCGCTTTGAAAACGGCTGGCCCAAGGGAAAATCGGCCCCCGAGCTTTCCTTGGCCACGGCCAGGCGCCATAGGAAAAGTTTTCGACATGAACGAATATTCATGTCGAAGAAACTTGATTTCATGGACATAAGATGTGCATCATGTCGATCTTGTCGACGTGAAACCGCTGCATGCGTGCCTCGCCCCGACTGGCTCCGGATCGCCCTTACAACGACTTGCCGCCGCTGCCGCCGACGGCGGACATCGAGACGCGTGCGCTGCTCAAAGCCTGCATCGAGGCGCGCGCCGCGCTGGCGGCCCTCAAACAGGCCACCGGCCATCTGCCGAACCCGACTGTCCTGATCAACACCATCCCGGTGCTGGAAGCCCAGGCCAGCTCCGAGATCGAGAACATCGTCACCACCACCGACGACCTGTTCCGCTACGCCGAAAACCTGGACGGCGCGACCAGCCACGCCACCAAGGAAGCCTTGCGTTACCGCAGCGCGCTCTACGAGGGATTCGAGTCCCTGCGCAGGCGGCCGCTGTGTACCAATACCGCGCAAGTGGTGTGCAGCCGGATCAAGGCCGTGGACATGCAGGTGCGGCGCGTCCCGGGCACTGCGCTCGCCAACCACCAGACCGGTGCGGTCACCTACACCCCGCCGGTCGGCGAAGCGCTGCTGCGCGAAAAGCTCGCCAATTGGGAGCGCTTCATCCACGAGCGCGAAGACATCGACCCGCTGATCCGCATGGCAGTGGCGCATTACCAGTTCGAGGCGATCCATCCCTTCACCGACGGCAACGGCCGCACCGGACGCATCCTCAACCTGCTGGTGCTGGTGGAGCAGGGCCTGCTCGACCAGCCGGTGCTGTACCTGTCGCGCTACATCATCCGCCACAAGGCCGACTACTACCGGCTGCTGCTGGCGGTGACGATGGAATCGCGCTGGCAGGACTGGATCGCCTACATGCTCGATGCGGTGGCCGAGACCGCGCGCTGGACCACCGCGAAGATCGCGGCGATCCGCGCGTTGGAAGAGCGCGCGCGTGACACCATCCGCGCGCAACGCCCGAAGATCTACAGTCGGGAACTGGTGGACGTCATCTTCAACCAGCCCTATTGCCGCATCCAGAACATCGTGGATGCCGGCATCGCCAAGCGCGAGACCGCGGCGCGGTATCTGCGCGAACTCGCCAGCATCGGCGTCCTGATCGAGCAGCGCGTGGGCAAGGAGAAGCTGTTCCTGCATCCGGCCTACCTGCGGCTGCTGTCGGCCGAGGATCATGCGGTGCCGGACTATGGCGTCAGCGAAGGGGCAACCGCTGCAAGGCCCTGACATGTCGAAACTCCTCATCGGCCGAGCAACTGATGGCGCTGCACATCGGCTACGAGACGGTCGAACCGTGGCCGCTGCAGCGCACCGACATCGAAGACACCAAGGCGCGCAGCGCCGGCCAGTCGCCCAAGCCGATGCTGAAAGCCGACAAGGCCACCGGCCGCATCGTGCTGGATTCGGAAACCACGCTGTCCGGCATCCCGTTGGATGCCTGGGACTACAAGCTCGGCAACCGCAGTGCGCTGGAATGGATCCTCGACCAGTACAAGCAATCCAAACCGCGCGACCCGACCATCCGCGAGAAGTTCGACAGCTACCGTTTCGCCGATTACAAGGACAAGGTCATCGACCTGCTGGCCCGGGTGACCCGCGTCAGCGTCGAGACCCAGGCCATCGTCGAAGCGATGCGCGCCAGGTCTGCGCCATGAATGTGTTCATCAGTTCGTTGATCGATGGTCCCAAGTCAGTCCGCAAGCGCCTTCCATGGAGATCGACATGACGGATCAACCGATCGGCAAACG
>DASZZT010000158.1:0-15755 GCA_035543275.1 Luteimonas sp.
CGCCCATGGTCGGCAGCAGCGCCTCGGGCCTTTCCTTGGCGATGATCTTTTGGACCGTCTGCCAGTTGATCGGCTCGATGTAGACCGCATCGGCCATGTCCGGGTCGGTCATGATCGTGGCTGGATTCGAGTTGACCAGGACGACGCGGTAGCCCTCTTCGCGCAGCGCCTTGCACGCCTGCGCGCCGGAGTAGTCGAACTCGCAGGCCTGGCCGATCACGATCGGGCCGGCGCCGATGATCAGGACGGTCTTGATGTCGGTGCGCTTTGGCATCTCAGTGCTTCTCCATCAGCGCGACGAACTTGTCGAACAGCGGCGCCACGTCATGCGGCCCGGGACTGGCTTCCGGATGTCCCTGGAAGCTGAAGGCCGGCGCGTCGGTCAGGGCCATGCCCTGGTTGCTGCCGTCGAACAGCGAACGGTGGGTGACGCGCACATTGGCAGGCAGCGTCGCCTCGTCGACCGCGAAGCCGTGGTTCTGACTGGTGATCATCACCCGGCCGCTGTCCAGATCGATCACCGGGTGGTTGGCACCGTGGTGGCCAAACTTCATCTTCATCGTCTTTGCGCCGACCGCGAGGCCGAGCAACTGGTGGCCGAGACAGATGCCGTAAGTCGGGATCTTCCTGGCGACGAATTCCTTGATCGCGGCAATCGCGTAGTCGCAGGGCTCCGGGTCACCCGGGCCGTTGGACAGGAACACGCCATCGGGCTTCAGCGCCAGGGCTTCGGCCGCGGTCGTGCGTGCCGGCACGACAATGACCTCGCAGCCGCGCTCGGCCAGCATCCGCAGGATGTTCTGCTTCACGCCGAAATCGTAGGCAACGACCCTGTATTTCGCATCGGCGCGGGCGAACTCGCCGCGGTCCAGATCGAGCTGGCCATTGCGCCAGTCGTAGCGATCGTGGGTGCACACTTCTTTCGCCAGATCCATGCCCTTGAGGCCGGGGAACTTGCGTGCGGCCTCGACCGCGCGATTGCGATCGATGCCATCGCCGGCCATCAGCGCGCCGTTCTGCGCGCCACCGTCGCGCAGCAGGCGCGTGAGCTTGCGGGTATCGATGTCGGCGATCGCAACCACGCCGCGCTTGCGCAGCCATTCCGGCAATGCGACCTGGCTGCGCCAGTTGCTCGGGCGACGCGGCACGTTGCGCACGATCAGGCCGGCGGCCCAGACCTGGGTGGCCTCGTCGTCCTGATCGGTGCAGCCGGTGTTGCCGACATGCGGATAAGTCAGCGTCACCAGCTGGCGCGCATACGACGGGTCGGTGAGGATTTCCTGGTAACCGGTGATCGCGGTGTTGAACACCACCTCGCCGACCGACTGGCCGGGCGCACCGACGGAAATACCCTCGAACACGGTGCCGTCTTCGAGCGCGAGGATTGCGGGTTGGGTCACGGAGGTCGCCTAGGCTGCGGGGTTGCCCTGCGCCAACTGCAGGTTGCAGCAAGGCGCGGACGCGGTGGCAACCGGTCCGTGCTGGCATGAGGCAGGCGAGCGGGGATTGTAATGGTGCGCGCCGGTGAACACCAGCGTTGGCGTTCAGTCGAGCAGGTCGCGCAGCCTGTAGTTTGCGGGCGCGCGTCCGGCCAATCGCGCCGCCGCATGCAGCGCGCCGCGGGCGAAAATGTCGCGATTGCCGGCGCGGTGCACCAGTTCGATGCGCTCGCCCTGGCCGGTGAACTGGACGGTATGCTCGCCGACGATGTCGCCGGCGCGCAAGCTGGCGTAACGCGGCGTCGCGCCGGCCTGCCCCGCCGCCGCGCCCAGCGTCAGCGCGGTACCCGATGGCGCGTCCTGCTTCTGGCGGTGATGCGCGTCGACGATGTCGCAGTCCCAGCCCGGCAAGGCCTTGGCGGCGCGTTCGACCAGTTCGCCCAGCACCGCCACGCCGAGACTGAAGTTGGATGCCCACAGCAACGCGATGCGTGCTGCCGCGACCTGGATCGCGGCAAGCTGCGTCTCGCTCAGGCCAGTGGTGCCCGAGACCAACGCCGCGCCTCGCTCCACGCACAGGGCGAGGATCGCGTTGAAACCCTCGGCCAGACTGAAATCGATGGCGACATCGAATGCCGGCACGCCGTGCAGTTCATTGGCCGCGAATTGCGGCACGCCGTCGATCACGCGCTGGCCGACCTTGCGCGACACCGCGCCGACCACGTTGCAATCGGCCTGCTCTGCGCACAGCCGCAGCAGGGCCTGGCCCATGCGACCGGAAGCGCCGTGGATCAGCAATCGGATGGGCTGGCTCATGCGTGCAGGCTAGCGAGCCGGCCGCGGCACCACAACCTACGACACCATCCGGTCCCAGAAGCCCTTGACGCCGTCGAGGAAGGTGCTCGACCTGGGCGAATGCTTGCGCGCGTCCTCGCCGACGAAGGTCGCCTCGAACTGCTCCAGCAGCCCGCGCTGCTCGGCGGTGAGGTTGACCGGCGTCTCGACCACCACCTTGCAGTACAGATCGCCCGGTTTGCGGCTGCGCACCGACTTCACGCCCTTGTCGCGCAGGCGAAAGACCTTGCCGGTCTGGGTTTCGGCGGGGACGCGGATTTCGGTCTCGCCGTTGAGCGTCGGCACGCGCACGCTGTCGCCGAGCGCGGCCTGCGAGATGCGGATCGGGACATCGCAATGCAGGTCGTCGCCGTCGCGCTCGAAGATGTCGTGCGGGCGCACGCGCACCTCGACATACAGATCCCCGGGCGGCGTGCCGGCGGGGCCGGCCTCGCCTTCGCCGGCAAGGCGGATGCGATCGCCGTTGTCGACCCCGGCCGGGATCTTCACCGACAGCACCTTCTCCTCCTCCACGCGTCCATTGCCGTGGCAGGTCTTGCAAGGCGTGCTGATGGTCTGGCCGCGCCCTCCGCAATGCGGACAGGGCTGCTGCATGGTGAAGATGCCGCGCTGCATCCGCACCTGACCGCGGCCGTGGCAGGTCGCGCAGGTGTCGACCTTTCCATCCTCGGAGCCGCTGCCCCGGCACGGCTCGCACACGGCCAGGGTCGGAATCTCGATGCGCTTCTGGGCCCCTGCCACAGCTTCCTCGAGGTCGAGTTCCATCACGTAGCCGATGTCAGCGCCGCGACGTGCACCACGACCGGCTCCGCCACCACCAAAGATGTTGCCGAAGATGTCGCCGAAGATGTCGCCCATGTCGCCGAAACCCGCGCCCGGGCCGCCGCCACCGCCCATGCCGTGCTCGAACGCGGCGTGGCCTTGCTGGTCGTACATCCGGCGCCTGGCCGGTTCCGACAGCACCTCGTAGGCTTCCTTGGACTCCTTGAACGCTTCCAGCGACGCCGCATCACCGGCGGCGTTGCGATCCGGGTGGTGCTTCATCGCGCAGCGGCGATAGGCCTTCTTCAGCTCCTCTTCGGACGCGTTGCGGGCGACGCCAAGGACTTCGTAGTAATCGCGTTTGCTCATGCTTTATGGGAGACGTGAGAGGGGAGAAGTGAGACGGAAAAGCAAGACGGGAAAAGCAAGACGGGAGCCGCGCAGCGAACCACGTCTCCCGTCTCCCACTTCCCGTCTCCCGGCTTTACTGCTTTTGCTCGTCGTCCTTGACCTCGGTGAACTCGGCGTCGACCACGTCGTCGCCGCGCGATGCACCCTGCGCACCGGCATCCGCGCCCGGCTGCTGCGCGGCGGCCGCCGCGGCGAACAGCGCCTGCCCGGCCTCGTCCAACGCTTTGGACTTGGCCTCGATCTGGCCCTTGTCGTCGCCCTTCATCGCGGTCTCGAGTTCGGCGATCGCGCCTTCGGCGCGGCCGATCACCTCGCCGCCAACCTTGTCGCCGTCGTCCTTGATCGCGCTGCGGGTGGCGTGGATCAATGCATCGGCGTGGTTGCGCGCCTGCACCAACTCGTGGAACTTCTTGTCATCCTCGCGATGCGATTCGGCGTCCTGCACCATGCGCTGGATCTCGTCGTCCGACAGGCCCGAACCCGCCTTGATCTCGACCTTCTGCTCCTTGCCGGTCTTCTTGTCCTTGGCGCTGACGTGCAGGATGCCGTTGGCGTCGATGTCGAACGACACCTCGACCTGCGGCGTGCCGCGCGACGCGGGCTCGATGCCGGCGAGATCGAAGCGCGACAGCGACTTGTTGTAGCGGGCCTGCTCGCGCTCGCCCTGCAGCACGTGCACGGTAACCGCGGACTGGTTGTCCTCGGCAGTGCTGAACGTCTGCGCGGCCTTGGTCGGGATCGTGGTGTTCTTCTCGATGATCTTGGTGAACACGCCACCGAGGGTCTCGATGCCGAGCGACAGCGGGGTCACGTCGAGCAGCAGCACGTCCTTGACGTCGCCGGCGAGCACGCCGCCCTGGATCGCGGCGCCAACCGCGACGGCCTCGTCCGGATTGACATCCTTGCGCGGCTCCTTGCCGAAGAACTCGGCCACCGCCTGCCCGACCTTCGGCATGCGGGTCTGGCCGCCGACCAGGATCACCTCGGCGATGTCGCTCGCGCGCAGGCCGGCGTCATTGAGCGCGATCCGGCACGGCTCGATCGTCTTCTTGATCAGGTCCTCGACCAGCGACTCGAGCTTGGCGCGGGTCAGCTTGATGTTGAGGTGCTTCGGGCCTGCGGCATCGGCGGTGACGTATGGCAGGTTGACCTCGGTCTGCTGCGCGGACGACAACTCGATCTTGGCGCGCTCGGCCGCGTCCTTCAGGCGCTGCAGCGCGAGCGGATCCTTGCGCAGGTCGATGCCCTGGTCCTTCTGGAACTCCTCGACGAGGTAATCGATGACACGCTTGTCGAAGTCCTCGCCGCCGAGGAAGGTGTCGCCGTTGGTGGCGAGCACTTCGACCTGCATCTCGCCGTCGACGGACGCGATTTCGATGATCGACACGTCGAAGGTGCCGCCGCCGAGGTCGTAGACCGCGATCTTGCGGTCACCGCCCTTCTTGTCCATGCCGTAGGCCAGCGCAGCCGCGGTCGGCTCGTTGATGATGCGCTTGACCTCGAGCCCGGCGATGCGGCCGGCATCCTTGGTTGCCTGGCGCTGCGAATCGTTGAAATACGCCGGCACCGTGATCACGGCCTCGGTCACAGTCTCACCGAGATAGGCCTCGGCGGTCTTCTTCATTTTTTCCAGCACCTTGGCCGAAACTTCCTGCGCGGCCATCTTCCTGCCATCGCTGGTCGCGACCCAGGCGTCGCCGTTGTCGTGCTCGACGATCGCGTATGGCACCAGCCCGAGGTCCTTCTTGACCTCGGCATCGGTGAACTTGCGGCCGATCAGGCGCTTCACCGCATAGAAGGTGTTCTTGGGATTGGTGACGGCCTGGCGCTTGGCCGAGGCGCCGACCAGGACTTCGCCGTCCTTGGTCCAGGCGACGATCGACGGTGTGGTGCGATCGCCTTCGGAATTCTCGATGACGCGGGCCTTGCCGCCTTCCATGATCGCCACGCACGAGTTGGTCGTGCCCAGGTCGATGCCGATGATCTTGCCCATGGTGTTGCTCCCTCTCGAATCGTTGTCTGTGTGGCGCCGCAGCGCCGATGTGCGTTATCTGGGGGTCTGACTCAGGCAGTTCAAGCACCGGACCCGCTTTTGTAGGAGCGGCGTCAGCTGCGACCCAACGGTCCGGTCGCGGCTGACGCCGCTCTCATGAAGAGCCGTCAGTCGTGTTGCACCACGACCACCAGTGCCGGCCGCAGCAGCCGTTCGTTCAGCACGTAGCCTTTCTGGAACAGCTGCGCGACCGCGCCCGCCGGCAGGCCTTCGGCCTCGACCATGCTCATCGCCTGGTGGCGTTCCGGATCGAAGCTGTCGCCGGCAGCGGGCGCGACTTCGACCAGTCCGTTGTTCTCGGCAATCCGGTGCAGCTGGCGCAAGGTGAGCTCCAGACCTTCGCGCAACGGATCGGCCGGGGGCGCCGCGGCGAGGCCGGCCTCGAGGCTGTCGAACAGCGGCAGCAATTCGGCCAGCAGGCGTTCGTTGGCGAATTTGCGCGCGTTCTCGATCTCGCGGGCGAGGCGCTTGCGCTGGTTGTCGAGGTCGGCGCGCTCGCGCAGCGACTCGGCGCGCAGCTGCTCCATTTCGCCCTTCAGGGCTTCCAGTTCAGCGGCCAGCGGGTGATCGCTGTCGTGCCGGTCAAGCTCCGCCGCCGTGTCCGCGTCCTGCATCGGTGTGTTGGTCATTGCTCCAGCATCCATCCGCGGCAACCGCGCCGCCTTGAACGATCTGGTATTAGGGCCGAGCAACCCGCTTTCAAGGCAGCGGCTTTCAAGGCGGCACGCCATTCTTGGTGCGCAGAACATCTGACCGGATGTTCGCTAGCGCGCAGGCGGGTCCAGTGCTGCGCCGAGCGCGTCGGCCGCGGCCTGGACCACCGGGATCACGTGCTCGTAGGCCATCCGGGTCGGACCGATCACGCCGAGTACCCCCAGCACGCGACCACCGGCGAGGTACGGCGCGGTCACCAGCGACATCCCCTCCAGCGGCGCCAGTCCGGTTTCCTCGCCGATGAAGATGCGCACGCCGCTGGCGCGCAGGGTGCGTTCGAGCAACTGCAGGATCTCGCGCTTGCGGGCGAAGGCGTCGAACAGCGCGCGCAGGCGGTCGAGATCGGACAGGTCGTGCACGCCCATCAGCCGGGTCTGGCCGGCCAGCACCATGTCGTCGTCGCCCGGCACCAGCGCTTGCTCTGCCAGTTCGACCGTGTGCGCCAGCAGCGTCTCCATCTCACTGCGTGCGGTTTGCAGCTCGCGCACCAGGGTGGCGCGGATCTCCGCCAGCGGGCGCCCGGCGAAATGTGCATTGAGGTAATTGGCGACCCGCTCCAGCTCGGCAGCATCGTAGGCGCGACGGGTCTGCAGGATGCGGTTCTGCACGTCGTTGTCGGCGAATACCAGGATCGCCAGCACCCGCTGCGCGTCCAGCGGCACGAAGTCGATCTGGCGAAAAGCAAACTGCTCGCGCCGCGGCACGCTCACAACGCCGACGAAATGGGTCATCGCCGACAGCAGCTCCGAGGCATTGCCGAGCAGGGCCCGGGTGCCGGAGCCGGCGGGCAGTTCGTTGCGCAGACGCAGCAACTCGCCTTCCGGCAACGGCTTGAGCTGCAGCAGCGAGTCGACGAACAGGCGATAGCCCTGCGCGGTCGGGACCCGCCCGGCCGACGTATGCGGCGCTGCCAGCAGTCCGAGGTCCTCCAGGTCGGCGAGGATGTTGCGGATCGTGGCCGGGCTGACATCCAGCCCCGCATGCCGCGCCAGCGTCTGCGAGCCGACTGGCTCGCCATCGCGGATGTAGCGCGCGATCAGGGTGCGCAGCAACTGCCGCGCACGCGGATCGAGCGGTTTGTCTTCGTGGAATGCGCGGCTCATGCATCGGATATAAGCCCGGGCACCGATCGGCGCAAGCCCGATCTGCGCAAGCACGATCCGCGCAAACATGGCGCGCAAGCATGGCGTGCGCCATGTCCGCACGGCACAATCGCCACGCATGCTCACCCACCTCGCCATCCGCGACTTCGCCGTCGTCAGCGCCGCCGCGCTGGATTTCGGCCCCGGTTTGACCGTGATCTCCGGCGAAACCGGCGCCGGCAAGTCGCTGCTGGTGGATGCGCTGAACTTCCTCTCCGGCCTGCGCGCCGACAGCGGCATGGTCCGCCATGGCGCCGAACGCGCGGAGCTGAGCGCCGAATTCGACCTGCGCGACGCGCCCGAGGCCGCCGCCTGGCTGCGCGAACAGGAATTCGACGACGGCACCCACTGCCAGTTGCGCCGCACCCTGCGCGCCGACGGCGGCTCGCGCGCCTGGATCAACGGCCGCCCGACGACACTGGCGCAGCTCGGGCAACTGGCCGAATTGCTGGTCGAGATCCACGGCCAGCACGAACACCAGGCACTGCTGTCCAAGCCGAGCCAGCTCGCGCTGCTCGATGCCTACGGTCGCCACGACAGCGAACTTGCCGCAGTGCGCGAAGCGGCGCAGGTGTGGTCAGCACTGCTGCGCGAGCGCGAAACCTTGTCGAGTCAAGGCGACGTGGGCGAGCGCATCGGCTGGCTCGAACACCAGCTCGGCGAACTGCAGCGCGAATCGCTGGAGCCCGAGTCCATCGCCGAGCTCATCATCGCGCACCGCCGCCATGCCCATGCCGCCGCGTTGATTGCCGCCTGCGAAAGCGCGCTCGCACGGCTCGGCGGCGACGATGGCCCGGCGCTGTCGCGGCAGCTGCAACTGGTACGCGGCGAACTCGCGCGCCAGACCGAACACGAGCCGCGGCTTGGCGACGTCGATGCGATGCTCGACACCGCGGCGATCCAGCTCGACGAGGCGCTATCGCTGCTGGAACAGATTCGCGCCGACCTCGATCTGGATCCGGGCGCATTTGACGAACTCGACCGCCGGCTCGGGCGTCTGCACGACCTCGCCCGCAAGCATCGGGTCACGCCGGAGACGCTGTCTGCGGTGCGCGACGCGCTCAACGCCGAGCTCGAGACCCTGCGCGGCGCCGGCGAACGCTCACGCGCGCTGGACGGTGAAATCACCGCGGCCACCGCGGAATGGCGCAAGACGGCCGACGCGCTCGGCGCCGCGCGCGCCAAAGCCGCGGCGGCGCTTTCGCAGGCGACGACCGCGCTGATCGCCGAACTGGGCATGGGTGGCGGCCGATTCGAGATCGCCATCGAACCCAACGACGGCCTACGTCCCGATCCGCAAGGCGCCGAACGCGTCGAATTCCTGGTCTCGGCCAACGCCGGCCAGCCGCCGCGGCCGTTGCGCAAGGTCGCCTCGGGCGGCGAACTGTCGCGGATCTCGCTGGCCATCGAAGTCGCCGCGCTCGGCCTGGACGCGGTGCCGACGATGGTATTCGACGAAGTCGATTCCGGCATCGGCGGCGCAGTTGCGCAGATCGTCGGGCAGAAGCTGCGTGCGCTGGGCGGCAAGCGGCAGGTGCTGTGCGTCACCCACCTGCCGCAGGTCGCGGCGCAAGGCCACGCGCAGTACCGCGTGAGCAAGGCCGAACGCGCCGGGATGACCCAGAGTGCGGTGCAGATGCTGGACGCGAAGCAGCGCGAGGAGGAACTTGCACGGATGCTCGGCGGCGTGGAAGTGAGCAAGGAAGCGCACGCGGCTGCGAAGCGGTTGCTGCAAGACGCGGGTTGATTGTCGAAAAATCCCGGTGACTCAATGACACCGCGCGCTGCGGCGCGTTTGTCTATCCCGGGTCTGTTGGTCTCTCGCGGCGCGGTTTATCGCGGCGCCTTCTTGCGCACGTACAACACCAGCGCATGTTCCTCGATCTCGTAACCGTGCTTCGCTGCGATCTTGCTCTGCAATTCCTCGATCTCGGTGCTCTGGAACTCAATCACCTTGCCGGTATCGATGTCGACCATGTGGTCGTGATGTTCGCCGCGGTCGAGTTCGTAGACCGCATGCCCGCCCTCGAAGTTGTGCTTGAGCACCAGGCCTGCGGCCTCAAACTGGGTCAGCACGCGATACACCGTCGCCAACCCGATCTCGTCGCCGTGATCGAGCAGCTGCCGGTAGATGTCTTCGGCGGTCATGTGCCGTGGTTTGAGTTGCTCCAGCAACTCCAGGATCCGCATCCGTGGATGGGTGACCTTCAACCCGGCCTTGCGCAGCTCTTGCGATTCCATCACGGCTCCAGCTGTTGACAAGCATTCCGGCAACGACTTCCGGCGACAGCATCCCCATAACGGCAGCGGCACAACAACATCGCCAAAAGCGGATGAACGCGCCGCCGGGACAGCTGCTGCGGATAACGGCCGGCAGTGTATCATCGACCGGTTTTCCACCTCCCGCGAATCCGAATGCGCAAGCTCCTGTTTAGCCTATGTGTTGTCCCATCTGGCGTCTTCCTCGCAGTTGCCATGGCCGCCCTGATCTCCGGCTGCGGCATCCTGTACAAGCAGCCGATCTACCAAGGCAACCTGATCGACAAAACGGCGGCCGACCAGCTGCAAGCCGGCATGAGCAAGCAGCAGGTGACGACCCTGTTGGGGACGCCGTCGATCGCCGACCCGTTCCATCACGAGCGCTGGGACTACACCGCCAGCGAGCGCACCGGTCGCCGCGGCCATGTCGCAGTCAAGAACCTGACCCTGTGGTTCGAAGGCGACGCACTCACGAAGTGGGAAGGCGAATATTTCCCCGAGCAGGACGAGGCGCTGTCCAGGCAGATGGCCAGGTTCGGCAACCTGCCCAAGGACAAGGACAAGAAGAAGAAGGGACGCTAAGGCGTCCGCTTCGTTGCGCGACGCCGGCGCGCCTCTTTCGGATCGATCTGCAGCGGGCGCAGCAGCTCCAGGCGGTCGCCATCGTGCAAAACGTCACCGGCGACCACGCGTTCCCCGAACACCGCGCAGCCACCCAGGCCCATCGGATCGAAGCCGCATGCCGCAAGCGCGTCGGCGACGGTTGCAGCATCGGGCAACTCCAGCACTACCGCCTGATGACGTCGCGGCCAGGCGCGGATGACCTCGACTCGCATGGTCACGCCCCGCCGCCGGCATCGGCGATACGGATGAAGTCATCGACCATGCGGTTGGCCAGGCCCTGGAAGCCGAGTGTCAGCGCCGGCGCCAGCAATCGGCTCTGCGGCTCGAAGTCGAGCGTCAGGGTGATTTTGCACGCGGACTCGTCCAGCGCATGGAACTGCCAGCGCCCGGACAACTTGCGGAACGGACCGTCGCGCAGCTGCATGTCGATGTGGTGAGGCGGCACCAGCGTGTTGTGTGTGGTGAACCATGTGCGCAATGCGCCGAACCCGAGGTCCAGGCGCGCGACCACATGCGCGTCGTCCGCTTCCAGCACCTGGGCCGCCTCGCACCAGTCGAAGCGGCGCGGATAGGCTTCGATGTCATTCACCAGCGCAAACATGCGCGCGGCGGAATGCTCGACCAGGGCGCTACGCTTGATCGTCGGCATCCATTCGCCCCCTTATAAGCATGGGCTCCGTGGCACACATCGCAACTGGCATCAGGGACAATAGGCAGGATGAGCAAGAAGGCTGGCAAGGATAAGGCAAACGGCGGCGGCACCATCGCGCTGAACAAGCGCGCGCGCCACGAGTACCACCTTGAGGAGCGCTTCGAAGCCGGCCTCGCGCTGCAGGGCTGGGAGCTGAAGTCGATCCGCGCCGGCCGCGCCAACATCACCGAAAGCTACGCCGTGGTGCGCGGCGGCGAGCTGTTCCTGTTCGGGGCGCAGATGACGCCGTTGATCCAGGCCTCGACCCACGTCGTCGCCGACGCCCACCGCACCCGCAAGCTGCTGCTGCACAAGCATGAGATCGACACCCTGATCGGTCGCGTCCAGCGCGACGGTTACACCCTGGTGCCGACCGCGCTGTACTGGAAGGGCAACAAGGTCAAGGCCGAGCTGGCGCTGGCCAAGGGCAAGCAGTCGCACGACAAGCGCGAGGCCAGCAAGGAACGCGACTGGGCGCGCGAGAAGCAACGCGTGCTGCGTCGGCACAACAAGGACGCGTAAGGCTGGTGTAGCGTGCGCTGTGCGCACGGTCGCTGGATTGTGCGCACAGCGCACGCTACGGCGCTTGGTGCTCAGGCTCGCCCGGCAGGGTGAAGAAGAAGGTCGCGCCCAGCCCCGGCACGCCTTCGGCACGGATCGTGCCGCCGTGGCGCTCGACGATGCGCTTGACCGACGCCAGGCCGATGCCGTCGCCGGCGAACTGCTCCTGGCTGTGCAGGCGCTGGAACGGCCGGAACAGCTTGTCCGCATACTCCTGGGCGAAGCCGGCACCGTTGTCGCGCACGAAGAATTCGCCGTTGGCCATGCCGATCTCGATCTGCGCGTCGGCGCGATCGCGGGTGAACTTCCATGCGTTGCCGAGCAGGTTCTGCAGCAGGTTGCGCACCAGGCTCTGGTCGCCTTGCACCTGCAGCCCGGGCGCGATCCGGACCTCGACTTGCCGCGATGGTTCGGCCGCACGCAACTCGGCGGCGATCTCGGCGGCCATGCGCCCGAGATCCAGCGATATCGTGTTGATCCCGCCGCGTCCCAGCCGCGCCATCTTCAACAGCGACTCGATCAGGGTCCCCATGCGGGTAGCGGCATTGCGCACCCGCGCCACGTAGTCGCGTCCTTCCTCGTCGATGCGGTCGCCGTAGCGTTCGGCCAGCAGCCGGCTGAAGCCATCGATCGCACGCAACGGTGCGCGCAGGTCATGCGACACGCTGTACGCAAACGATTCGAGCTCCTGGTTCGCGCGTGTCAGTTCGCGTGTGCGCGCCTCCACCCGCGCCTCGAGTGCGCGATTGAGCGCGAGCACCTGCGCCTCCGCGCTCAGACGGTCGGTCACATCCTCAACCTGCACCAGCCGGGCGATATCCTGGTCGGTGCCGCCGGGCACCGGTGCAAAGGTCAGTTGCGCCTGGCGGATGCCGCCCCGGTCCTGCAACAGCATGCGGGTGGTACGGTAAACGCCTTCGGCCAGCGCCTCCATTTCACGGCTGCGTGTGGTCTCATCGTTGCCGGCGACGAACAGCGCCCCGAATGCGCGGCCGACCAGCTGTTCCGGCGTGCTGTCCACCAGCCTGGCCAAGGCCGGATTCGCCTCGATGATGTGGCCCGAGCGGTCCAGCAATGCCTTGCCTATCCCGGAATACTGCATTGCGCTGCGAAACCGTTGTTCACTGCGACGATACGACTCGCTCATGCGCGCGGCCAGGCGTTCGGCGCGTGCCTGCGTGCGCGCCAGCGTCAGCACCATGCCGAACAACAGAAACGACGCAAACACGCCCATGGCGAGCGTGGAGCGAAGGCCGGTGATGTCCGCCTCGATCGCCTCGCGCGGCTCGGATTCAAATTGCACCCGCCAGCGCCGGCCATAGCGCTCCATGATGGTGTCATGCACGAACGCTGGCTCGCGCCGGTCTGCGCGCGGTGGGTCGGCGTAGAGTTCGCGCTCCACCGGTTCGGTGATGTCGACGATCCGCAGCCGCGCACGGTCTTTGCCGGCACGCAATGCGGCCTCGACGAATTCCCGCATCCGGAACGGGGCGTAGACCCAGCCTTGCATCGATTCGCGCCGCGCCGCGATGCTGTCGGGACGATCGCCGGCCCGATAGACCGGCTGGAACAGCAACACGGCCGATTTCGACTGGCCGATGTCCTGCACCAGGTGCACCCGTCCGCTCAGCTGCGGCTCGCCGCTGTCGCGCGCGGCCTCCATCGCGGCGTGGCGCACCGGGTCGGAATACATGTCGTAGCCGACGGCGGCAAAGTTGGCTGCGGTCGTGGGTTCCAGGTAGAAGATCGCGCCGTAATGTTCGCGCGGACCACGTGGCCACACCGAGTACAGGCCTTCGCCGCTGTCGCGTAGCAGCTGCTGCAGCTCCGACAGTTGCCCGGGCGACACATGGATTGCAAACCCCAGGCCGACCAGCGCGGGGAAACGCTGGCCGATGGACAGGCCGTCGACGTAGTCCTGCCACTGCTTGCGGCTGGGCCGCGCCACGGACGCGAACAACGACACCCCGCCGCGGGTGACCAGCTCGTAACTGCCCAGGCGCTGGCTCAGCAGCGCGGTGGCTTCCTCGGTTCTGGCGTCGAAATCAGCCTCGGCCGAGCGCATCTCGCGCTCATGCGCGTTGCGCCAATACAACGCCACCACCGTCAGCGAGGCCAACAGCACCAGCACCGCCAGCGCGTAACCGATCCTGACGGATTGATGAAGGGATTCGTCGGCAGCCGAGGCCGGCGTCGGGGATGCATGCATTGTCCAAAGCATAGCCGCTGGCGGCGGGATCACCACGTGAACCGCAACGGCATTCCGGCGTTCCGCGACTTGCGCCCCACCTTTCCATGCCTATACTGGCCGTGTCGGCGACATCGACATTTCCCGGGGATGCACTGGCTTCGACGGGGGTTGCGAAATCGTCTGGCGCATGCCGAGGGGGTAGCTTTCCTCGTTAATCCAGCTGCAAAAACTCAGACGCCAACGACGACGTCTTCGCTCTCGCCGCTTAAGGCGTAAGCCCTGAACCCACTTGTACCTGTGCTCGTGGATGTAGGGTCATCATCACAGGATCGGCCATGGCGGCGACCCGTCAACCATGGCTTCAATCAAGCGGGTGTGTCCTGCGGTGTGCCTCGCACGTCGTGTTGCCACGGGACGAGATCTAACGGCGAGCTAAGCATGTAGTGCCGGGCATGGAGTGCCTTCGGACGGCGGTTCGATTCCGCCCATCTCCACCATCCAGAAGAACGGGCCGCGAAAGCGGCCCGTTTTTTATGGGAACGGCTTCAGCGGCGAATTCCAGTTTTTCAAACTAGCAAAGAAAGCCGCAACCTCTGCCAGTGCCCGTTTCTTGGCTGTCCGGGCCGCGGGAGATGGCCTTAAACCTTCGGTTGGCCGGGCTAGTTTTTGGCGCACATCTGCGTTACATTGCCAGCACAGCCAGCCCCTGCCCACCCCATGGCCCCGAAGAAGACCAGCACCCTCAACCTGCGGATCGACCCGGCGCTGAAGGAAGCGGCGCGGGTGGCGGCACTGCAGGAGCACCGCAGCGTAGCCAACCTCATCGAGTTGCTGATCCGCCGCCATTGCGAGGTCGCGGGCATCCCCATCCCCGAGCAAGCCGAGCTTTTCCGGGAGTCCGACGATGAATGAGAAGACCCTGCGCGCACTGGTCGAGGCCGGCGCAGTCAAGCGTCTGCGCATCATCGCCAATGGCGCCCGCTTCCACGTCGAGGCGGACACCGCGACCGCGACCGTGATCGCGGCCACCACCAAGGGCGCGCCGAAGACCTGGGGCTCGATCGACGCCTCGGCAAAATGGGTGCGCGGGCTGGGCATCGGCACGGTGCTGCTGGATGTGAGTCGCTGGCTGCCCGGGCAGCATCGGTTGCCCTTGTAGCGTCGCTCGGCGCGGCAGTAGCACGGCGTTGCCCTGCGTAGGAGCGGCGTAAGCCGCTCCTACGGATATGACCAAAGAAAAGGGCCGCTTGCGCGGCCCGTTTCCCTGCTACCGCCGAACCTTCGGCCGTGACAGTCATTGCTTGCGATTACGAGCGCACCGGCACCAGGGTGATCTCGACGCGGCGATTCTGGGCGCGGCCGCCTTCGGTGTCGTTGCTGGCGATCGGACGGGTTTCACCGGCGCCGACGATCATCATGCGCTGCTGCATGATGCTCCTGCTGGACAGATACGCGGCCACCGAGTTGGCACGCTGCACCGACAACTGCTGGTTGTACGCGTCGCTGCCGACGCTGTCGGTATGACCGGCGACTTCGATGACGGTCTGGTTGTACTCGTTCAAGGTGCTGGCGACATTGTCGAGCACCGGATAAAACTGCGGCTGCAGGTTGCTGCTGTCGAAGGCGAAGGTGATGTTGCCCGGCATGTTGAGGGTGATGTTGTCGCCTTGGCGCACGACATCAACGCCGCTACCGGCGAGCTCGCGACGCAGCGCGGCTTCCTGGCGATCCTGGTAGGCACCGACGCCGGCACCCGCGAGGCCGCCGACGCCGACACCGACCAGCGCGCGCTGGCGACGCTCGACGGCGTCGCCGCCGCTCAGTAGGCCAGCGACAGCGCCGATGCCCGCGCCGATCAAGGCGCCAGTGCGGGTGCGATTGGGATCATTCGGATCGTTGCTCTGGCCGGTATAGGTGGCACAGCTGGTCAGCAGCATTGTGGCCGCCATAGCGGCGACGATACCCGTGGTTGCGAACTTGCTCATGGGGACTCCTTGATCCATGTGGGGTGTACCTGAATACGCCGGACACGCTAAGCAACCGGCTGTTGGCA
>DASZZT010000159.1:0-3657 GCA_035543275.1 Luteimonas sp.
CAGGCCGCGATGAACACCAGCAGGACTGCGGAGGCCGTGTACCGGCTGAGTTCCAGCCCGCCGGCGCTGGCGGGCTTGTCCAGGAAATCGCCGACAACGGCGCCCAGTGGGCGCGTCAGCACGAACGCCGCCCAGAACAGCAGCGTGTGGGAAATGCGCGTCCAGAAATAGGCACCGGCAACCACCGCCAGCAGGCCGCCGAAGACCAGTGCGGCGCCGATGTATCCGAGGCCGGCGGTGTCGGCAGTCCAGTCGCCGAGCGCCGTGCCCAGCGTCTGAGAAAACATTATGGTGACCCAGTAGAACATCTCGGCTTTCGGCGTGCTGACGGTGTTGATCGAGATCGAGCCCAGCGTGCGATGCCACAGGAAAAGCGACCCGATCAGTAGCGCGGCCAGCACAGTGGTTCCGCCTGTGTAGCCGATATCCAGGGAGCGGTCGGCGTAATCCGCCAGGGTCGTGCCGACGGTCGTGGAGGCGATGATCGTGATCCAGTAAACGACCGGGTGAAACTCCTTGGCCTTGATCTGGAAGTACACGGCGGCAACAAAGATGGCAGCGAAGATCGCGGTGCCCACCAAGTAACCAAGATTCATCGACATCGACACGGCATCTCCGCCCGTTTCGCCGAGGGTCGTGGCCGCAATCTTGATGATCCAGAAGATGAGCGTGACTTCAGGAACCTTGCTCATCGTCTTTTCGGTCGGACTATGCATGCCACGCTCCTCGGAAAGTGGAGACAAGCGTACGCGATAGCGCTGAGCGCTACTTCGCATCGCCCAGCAAATGCTCCTGCCAGAACAGCATAGTCGCCGCGCCGAAGTAGTCGCTGTTGGCCTTCTTGGCGAAGCCGTGGCCTTCATCGTTGAACATCAGGAACCACACCGGCTGGCCGTTGCTGCGCACGGCTTTCACGATCTGCTCGGCCTCGGTGTACGGCACGCGCGGGTCGTTGCGGCCTTGCGCGACGAACAGCGGCGAGGTGATCCTGGACGCGCCGTTGAGCGGTGAGATGCGGTCGAACACCGCCTTCATCGCCGGATCGCGTTCGTCGCCGTACTCGGCGCGGCGCAGGTCGCGACGGTAGCTCTCGGTGTTGTTGAGGAACGTGCCGAAGTGCGAGATGCCGACGATGTCGACGCCGGCCTTGATGCGGTCCGGGTAGTGCATCAGTGAGGCCAGCACCATGTAGCCGCCGTAGCTGCCGCCGTACACGCCGACGCGGTCGGCATCGAGTTCGGGCTGCTGGGCGATCCAGTCGAGCAGGGCACCGATGTCCTTGACCGAGTCCTCGCGTTTTTCGGCGTTGTCCAGGCTCAGGTAGGTCTTGCCGTAGCCTGACGAGCCGCGCACGTTCGGCACCAGCATGGCCACGCCCATCTCGTTGGCGAGATACTGCGCGGTCGGATTGAAGGTAGGCAGCGCCTGGCCTTCGGGCCCGCCGTGGATATTGATCACCACCGGCAGCTTCTTCCCCGCAGGCACGTTGGCCGGTCTGTAGTAGAACGCCGGGATCGTGCGCGCCTTGCCATCGACCTGGTCGTAGGTCGGGTAGCGGATCAGGGTCGGGGCGACGAATTTCGAGGCATCCAGGCCGCCGACTTCGCTCTGCGTCCAGCGCGCGAGCTTGCCGCCGGCGAGGTCGAGTACATAGACGTCGCTGGGCGAGGTCGCGGTGTTGAGCGTCAACGCCAGCCGCCTGCCATCGGGGGCGAAACCGAACCCGCCGATCGCGCCGACCGGCAGCGCCGGCAATGTGACCGGTTGGTGGTCGGGCAGGCGCAGCACGTGCAGCTTGTCGATGCCGTCCTCGTTGGTGACGTAGGCCAGGTGCTTGCCATCCTCGGCGATCTCGAAGCCGTCCACGTCCCACGGTGTGTCGGAGGTCAGCACCTTGAACTCGCCCTTGGCCGGGTTGTGATAGCGCAGCGTGCCGAACTCACTGGGTTTGCTGTCGAGCGGTTCGTCGGAGACGAAATACACCGACTGGCCATCGGGCGCGAAGCGGAAGGCGTCGAACGAGGCCTTGCCGCCATCGACCGGGAACAGTTCGAGCTTGCCTGTAGCCAAGTCGACCACTCCGGGATACGACTCGGCGGCCGACACGTACTTCATCACCAACAGGCGCTTGCCGTCGGGCGAGAAATCCATCGCGCTCCAGTTGCCGCCGTCGGTGACGATGGCGCGCGGCTTGCGCGTGGCGAAGTCCATCACCCACACGTCGGTGTCCTTGCCGTTGCGCGCGGTGCTGCTCCACGCGAACTGCTTGCCGTCATGCGCGAACAGCGGCGACTGGTTGCGCGCCTTGCCGTCGGTGAGCAGCATCGGCTGCCGCGTCTTGAGGTCGAACCAATGCAGCTGCCAGAACTCGTTGCCGCCAACGTCCTTGCCGAACACGAAGCCGTCGAGGCTGGATTGCAGCGGTGCGGTGCCGAGGCTGTTGATCGGCTCCGGGTAGAACGTGAGCTGCTCGCGCATGCCCAGCGGCTGGCAGACGCGGTGCGCCTGCGTGGTCTCGGCGAAGCGCGTGCCGACCAGCATGCAGCCGTCGCGGGTCCAGCCAGCGAAGCTGGCGCCGCGGGTGTTCTGGTAGCGGTTGAGTTGTTCGATCAAGGCGGGTGGGATCGCCGGCACGTTTTCGCTGACGCGGTTGCCGACCTCGGTGCGCTGCACCGGCGGTGTTTGTGCGAAGGCGGGCGCGGCGCAGGCCAGTGCGAGCGCGGTGACGGACAGGACGTGACGAAGCTGCATCGATGGACTCCCAGGATGATCAATCAGACGATTGGAAGCCCGAGCTTATCGCGATGCGTCGTGGCGCGGTCTGCCCGAACGTCATGGTGGCTACAAACTGCTGTCGCGCTTGTGGCGAAAGATAAAAAAGCCAAGGTCAAAATGGATCCCAGCTTTCGCTGGGATGACGGTTCTCGGCCGCGCCGACTCTCGCCGAGGCGTCGTCAGGCGAAGCGCGATTGCAGCAGCGCGCGCAGCTCGCCCTTGTCGGCGTCGTCGAGTCCGCTCTCGCGCTGCTTTGCCTGCAGTTCGTCGACCCGTTGCTGCAGCGTCTGCTTCTCCAGCTGTGCCATCGCGTCGAGGAATTCATCGCGCCACGCATCGCCCTCGCCGGGCAGCGAGTGCGTGGCCAGCTTCTGCAGCGCGGCAGCTTCCTCGCGTTCGCCGAAGTGTTCCAGCAACGCACCGGTATTGATGTCCGGACGCTCGCGCACCAGCGCGGCGATTTCCACAAGCAGCTCGATCCCGGGCAGACGCAGTGTGGCGAACCGATAGGGGGGCTCCAGCGTCAATGCCAGCGAAGGTTGCTGCAGCAGCAGCGCGATCGCGCTGCGAACCAGACTGCGTTTTGGCGCGTGGGCGCCGCTGCCGGCGTGCGCGCGCTGGGTCGGTACATGCGTCTGCGGGGCGCTGGCGCGGGCGCCGACACCCGTCAGCTCGGTCAACCGCTGCCGCATCAGGTCGCCGAAGGCGCCGTCGGGGATCTGCGCCAGCAGCGGCTTGCAGCGTTCGGCCAGTCGCGCCTTGCCGTCGAGGGTGCCGAGGTTCACGTCCTTGGCCATTTCGGCAAAGAAGAATTCCGACAACGGCGTCGCCTCGCGCAGCCGCGCGTCGAAACCGTCGGCGCCGTCCTTGCGCACGATGGTG
>DASZZT010000160.1:0-6981 GCA_035543275.1 Luteimonas sp.
CAGCAAGGTGTTCGACTACATCGAGGTGTTCTACAACCGGCAACGGCTGCACAGCGCCCTAGACTACCGCTCACCCGAGATGTTCGAGAAGTTGAGTGGCGTTGCTTAATTAACCTGTCCGAGAGATCGGGGGTAGCTCAATCTGACCCCTTTCCTTGCGCATTTCATGCTGCAGGCGACGCCGCGGTTACGGGCGGGGGTGTGCGCAAAGGGCGATTGCGATGGGAACGGCGTGCCGGTGGTTTTGCCCAGGCCGGGTGATTTTCAGGACAGTCCCTAAGTTTCCCCTGTGCACGGGACAGGGCGGTCAGAACGGCTTCGCCAGCACCGCGCCGCGGAATCACCCGCTTGCGATCCCCTGCAACGCGCCGCCGCGCGCCGCAGACACCCGCATGGCCTTCAGAAGGGCTTGGCCGCGCCGCGAAATCACCTGCTTGCCATTCCCTGCAACGCGCCGCCGCGCGCCGCAGACACCCGCTTGGCTTTCAGAACGGTTTGGCCAGAACTAGATACACGATCACCACCAACAGCACGACAGGCAATTCGTTGAACCAGCGCAGCGTCGTCGGCGACGGCAATGCGCGGCCTTTGTCGACGCCTTTCAGCCAACGACCGGCGACGATGAAGTGCGCCAGCAGCAGCGCGACGAACGCCAGTTTCGCGTGCAGCCAGCCGCCGGATATGCCGAAGTGCAGCCACAGCATCAGGCCAAGCACGACCGCGCTGCCGAACATGATGTGGCCGAAGCGGTACAGGCGTCGCCCCATCAGCAGCAGGCGTGCGCGCACCGCGGGTTCGTCGCCGGCCTCGGCGAGGTTGACCAGGATCCGCGGCAGGTAGAACACGGTCGACATCCATGCGATTACGAACACGACGTGCGCGGTCTTGGTCCACAGAAGATAGGCCATGCAGAAACTCCGTTGCGGGGTGATGCGATGATACCTGCCCCACGGTGGCATCCAGCGACATGGCCCAGCCTGCAACTGCAAAACCCGCTGAAAGACCTGCCTCTGAAAAGGATTACGACCGCAGCTACTTCGACGGCTGGTATCGCCAGCATGGCATCGGCGATCGCGCGCGTCTCGCACGCAAGGTCGCACTCGCAGTAGCGACGGCCGAATACCATCTCGAACGCCCGATCCGCACCGTGCTCGACATCGGCTGCGGCGAGGGCGCGTGGCGCGCGCCGCTGCTGAAATTGCGACCGAAGCTGCGTTATCTCGGCTTCGACAGCAGCGAGTATGCGATCGCGCGTTTTGGTCGCGCGCGCAATCTGTATTTCGCCCGCTTCGGCGCCTTCGCGATGCTGCGGCCGTGCCCGCCGGTCGACCTGCTGGTGTGCAGCGACGTGCTGCATTACCTGCCCACGCGCGAACTCAATCGTGGCCTCCCGGGCCTGGCCGAGCTCTGCGGCGGCGTCGCCTTCCTGGAGACCTTCGCCCGCGAGGACGGCGCCGAAGGCGACGAGCACAACTTCCAGTCGCGGCCAGCCCGCTTCTATCGCCAGCGTTTCGAGGCTGCAGGCTTCCGCCAGCTCGGCTCGCATTGCTGGCTCTCGCCCGCCCTGCGCGACAGCGCCACGGCACTGGAAACCAGCGGCTGAAACTGCCGACTGGTTCACCTTCCGGCGAATTCGATCCGCTATGCTGCAGCGCAACACAGGGGCTCGCCAATGCTGCTTTACCAATTCCACGAACTCTGGCGCGCCGGCATGGCGCCCTACACCTACTGGGCCGAGGCCGGCGCCAAGATGTTCTCCGCGCCCGGCAGCTGGCTGGCGGGCATGCCCGAATCCCCGCGCGCCGCCGCCGGCTACGAGTTGCTGTATCGCCTCGGCAAGGATTACGAGAAGCCAGAATTCGACATCCACGCGGTCGAGATCGACGGCCAGCAATACCCGGTGATCGAAAAGGAAGAGTTGCGCACGCCGTTCTGCCGGCTGCTGCGCTTCAAGCGCTACAGCGACGAGGCCGGCAACATCGCCGGGCTGAAGGACGATCCGCCGGTGCTGGTGGTCGCGCCGCTGTCCGGCCACCACGCCACCTTGCTGCGCGACACCGTGCGCACACTGCTGCGCGACCACAAGGTCTACATCACCGACTGGATCGATGCGCGCATGGTGCCGACGTCCGACGGCGCGTTCACCCTCGACGACTATGTCGCCACCATCGAGCGCTTCATCCGCCACATCGGCGCCGACAGCCTGCACGTGATCAGCGTGTGCCAGCCGACCGTACCGGTGCTGGCCGCGGTGTCGCTGATGGCCGCGCGCGGCGAAGCCACGCCACGCTCGCTGGTGATGATGGGCGGGCCGATCGACACGCGCGAGAGTCCGACCCAGGTCAACAACCTCGCCGCGCAGAAGCCGCTGTGGTGGTTCGAGTCCAACCTCGTCCACAACGTGCCGGCCAACTATCCGGGTCGCGGTCGCCGCGTCTATCCGGGTTTCCTGCAGCATGCCGGCTTCATGGCGATGAATCCCGAGCGGCATTTCACCTCGCACTGGGATTATTACCAGGACCTGCTCAAGGGCGACCTCGATGACGCCGCCGCGCATCGCCGCTTCTACGACGAATACAACGCCGTGCTCGACATGCCGGCCGAGTACTACCTCGACACCGTGCGCGTGGTGTTCCAGCAGCATCTGCTGCCGCGCGGGCTGTGGGACGTCGCCGGCGAGCGCGTCACCCCGTCAGCGATCAAGGGCACCGCGTTGTTGACCATAGAGGGCGAACTCGACGACATCTCCGGGCAAGGCCAGACCCGCGCCGCGCACGCGCTGTGCACCGGCATCGCCGAGCAGGATCGCGAGCACATGACAGTCGCGGGCGCCGGCCACTACGGCATCTTCAGCGGTCGCCGCTGGCGCACCGAGGTCTATCCGCGGGTGCGCGAGTTCATCGGAAAGTACGCGAAGTAATCCCGCCGACCAAGCTCGCAAGCGCACGCGCAACCTGCGGGCTCCGACAGGCGACCGAGACTGGCAGGCGCGCTCGCCCCGCCCCAAAAAAGTGCAGCCCGTGCATACTGGCGGTTCGGCGTCGTCCCGAGCACTCGTGATGCAGCAGAAACCAGCCCCGACTGCGGGGGAGAAGCACAACGCCGGCGATTCCGGGGATGCCAACGCGATGAGCGCGCTGGCGGAAAAGGGACCGGCGCCATCCCACGCACCGCGGCACCCCCTGATCGTCGGCATCGGCGCCTCCGCCGGTGGGCTGGAAGCGTTCAAGAGCTTCTTCGCGCACATGCCGACCGACAGCGACATGGCCTTCGTGCTGGTCCAGCACCTGGCGCCGCAGCACGTCAGCCTGCTGACCGAACTGATCGGGCGCAGTACCGTGATGCCGGTGCTGGAAGCCGCCGACGGCGAGCGCGTGCAGGCGCGGCACGTCTACGTGATCCCACCGGACGCGACGTTGACGATCGCCGATAGCGTCCTGCAGGTCAGCAAACCCGCGCCGCCGCGCCAGCATCGCTGGCCGATCAATACTTTCTTCACCTCGCTCGCCGAGGACCAGGGCGACTGCGCGGTCTGTGTGGTGTTGTCGGGTACCGGCAGCGACGGCGCGCGCGGCTTGCGCGCCGTCAAGCAGCATGGCGGGCTGACGCTGGCGCAAGCGGGATTCGACCATGTCGCGATGACCGGGATGCCGGCCAGCGCGGTCGCCACCGGTCTGGTCGATCACATCCTGCCGGTGGAGGAGATGCCGGCACGCCTGATCGCTCACCAGCAGCATCTGCAGATCACCCACGACAAGAAAGGCCCGGACGGCGCGCGCCAGGATCTGGCCGCGCACCTGCAGACGATCTGCGGCCTGCTGCGCGCCCAGGTCGGTCACGATTTCAGCCAGTACAAGGAAAAAACCCTGGTGCGGCGCATCCAGCGCCGGATGCAGGTGGTGCAGGCCGACACCGTGCCCGACTACATCGCGCACCTGCGCAAGCACGCCGAAGAACACGAACAGCTGTTCCGCGAGATGTTGATCGGGGTCACCGAGTTCTTTCGCGATCCACTCGCGTTCGAGGCATTGCAGCACCACGCGATCCCCACGTTGCTGGCGGGCAAGAGCGCCGCCGATACGCTGCGTATGTGGGTGCCCGGCTGCGCCACCGGCGAGGAGGCGTATTCGATCGCGATCGCACTGCAGGAAGGCATGGGCGGGAAGCGTGGTGGCCCGAAGGTGCAGATCTTCGCCACCGATATCGACGATTCCGCGATCAGTGCCGCGCGCGCCGGCCGCTACAAGCAGCCCTTGATCGGGATTTCGCCCGAGCGCCAGGAGCGCTGGTTCACCCAGGAGGGCGACGACTTCTGCGTGGTCAAGCCGATCCGCGAGATGTGCGTGTTCTCGCCGCACAGCGCGATCAAGGATCCGCCGTTCTCGCGCCTGGACCTGGTCTCGTGCCGCAACCTGCTGATCTATCTCAATACCGATTTGCAGGAACGTCTGGTGCGCACGTTCCACTATGCGCTGCGGCCGGGCGGATTCCTGCTGCTGGGACCGTCGGAAAGCCTTGCCCGCAACGTCGCACTGTTTTCGGCGCTGGACAAGAAACACCGGCTGTACGCGCGTCGCGACGGCAGCGGTACCGGCGGCATGCCGGGTGTTCCTGCAAACCGCGCCGGCAGCGATTTCAGCGCCACAGTGCACGCTCCTGCCGGGCCGATCCGCGCCGGGGCCGAGGACCTGATCGATCTCGCTGCGCGGCGGGCTGTGGAGAAATATTCGCCGGCCTACGTGGTGATCGACGACAACCACGACATCCTGCGTTTCGCCGGCGACACCGGCCGCTATCTGGGGCCCTCTTCGGGAGCGGCCAGCCTCAACCTGTTCGCATTGCTGCACAAAGGTTTGCGGGGTGCCGCGCGGGCGGTCGTGCACCAGGCTTTCGCTGAGGGCAAGCTGGTGGTGCAGGACGGCCTCAGCGTGTTGGTCGACGGCCACCGCCAGCCGTTGCGACTGATCGCCGAACCGCTCCCGCAGGCCGATGGCGCTGTCAGGAAACTATGCGTGGTGGCGTTCGCAGAACTCCAGCAGCCACCCGCCACGGCAGCCCGGGACGGCGGCGACAGCGCCGCAGATACGGCACGGGTGCAGTTGCTGCAACGGGAACTTGAAGCGACCCAGATCCAGTTGCAGACCGCCCTCGAGCAGCAGGAGTTGAACAACGAGGAACTGAAATCGACCAACGAGGAGTACCAGTCGGTCAACGAGGAGCTGCAGTCTTCCAACGAGGAGCTGGAAACTTCCAAGGAGGAGATGCAGTCGATCAACGAGGAACTGCAAACAGTCAATGCCGAGATGCACAGCAAGAACGAGGCGCTGGCACGACTCAACAGCGACCTGGCCAACCTGCTGGAAAGCACGCAGATCGCGACCCTGTTCCTGGACAACCAGCTGCACATCCGCAGCTATACGCCGGTGATGACCGACCTGTTCCACCTGCGCGTCGGCGACCGCGGTCGCCCGATCACGGAAATCTCCGCCCGCGTCAATTACCCGGAACTCGCGCAGGACGTGAAGCAGGTGCTGCGCACGCTGGGCATGGTCGAGCGCCTGCTGCAGGGCGCCGATGGCGGGCCGGCGTTCCTCATGCGCATGCGCCCCTACCGCACCGTGGACGACATGATCGACGGGGTGGTGCTGACATTCGTGGACATCAGCGAACGCCGACAGTACGAGGTCGAGCGCGGACTGCTGGCGGCAATCGTCGACTCCTCCACGGAAATCATCATCGGCCACACGCTGGGAGGGACCATTACCAGCTGGAATGCCAGCGCCGAACGTATCCTGGGTTACCAGGCGCCGCGGGTGATGGGCCGGTCCTTGTCGCTGCTGCTGCCGGCAGGCAGCGACGACCAGACCAGCGAGTTGTTGAAGTCCTGCAAACAGTCACAGCCGGCGGAGCTCGAAATGACCTGGCTGCGGCTGGACGGCAGCACCGTCGAGGTGGCAATCACCTGTTCGCCGGTGCGGGACATCGCCGGCCATGTGATCGCCGGATCCGTGATCGCCCGCGATATTACCGAGCGTACCCAGGCCGAGCGCCATGTCGAGCTGATGCTGGCCGAACTCAACCATCGGGTGAAGAACACCCTGGCCAGCGTGCAGGCGATCGCGCTGCAGACGGTTGCGAACTCGCCGACTCTGGAGGCGTTCCGCGATACCTTCCTGGCGCGCCTGCTGGCGCTGTCCAACACCCACAACCTGCTGGCGAACGATGTCTGGAAGGGCGCCGATCTGCGCGAGATCGTGCTGAGCGAACTGGCGCCTTACCAGCGCGACGGTCAGTCACGGATCGAACTCACCGGCGATGCGTTGCAACTCACGCCCAAGATCGCGCTCGCGCTGAGCATGGCGCTGCATGAGCTGGCCACCAATGCCGGCAAGTACGGCGCGTTGTCGGTGCCGCAGGGCCAGGTTGCGGTGAGTTGGGAAACCCGCCGCAAACAGGATCGTCCGTGGCTGCATCTGCTCTGGGCCGAGCACAACGGGCCGTTGGTCACTCCGCCGTCGCGCCGCGGCTTCGGGTCACGCCTGCTCAACGAAGGACTGGCTTACGAGCTGGAGGGCACGGCCGCACTGGAGTTCGAGCCCACAGGCGTGACCTGCCGCATCGACTTCCCGCTGCTCGAGATCGAGAATCTGTCATAGACACCGATCTGCCAGGCCTCTGCGTGCTGATCGTCGAGGACGAAATGATCCTGGCGATCATGCTCGAGGACGCCCTGCAGGATGCCGGCTATCGCGTACTCAAGGCCGGGCGACTGCCCAAGGCGCTGGCGCTGGCTACGTCCGAGCGCATCGATGCCGCCATCCTGGACATCAACCTGGCCGGCAAGGAAGTCTTCCCGGTGGCGGACGAACTGCGCCGTCGTGGCATCGCCTTGATGTTCACTTCCGGCTATGGCGAAGACGGTCTGCCGGCAGCGTATCGCGACGCTCCCATGCTGCAGAAGCCCTACAGCTTGCCGGCGCT
>DASZZT010000161.1:0-11587 GCA_035543275.1 Luteimonas sp.
CTGCGCATACCATCGTCGTGCGCCTTGGGGAGGGGACTCGCCTCGGACGTACGCGATTTGGACCTGCGCCTGTGAGAGCGCAGGCAGGACACAAAACACTTTCGAGGCGGGGAGAGGGCGATGTTGAAACTGAAGCGCAATTTGCTGAGCGTGGCGCTGGCGTCTGCGACGATGCTGGTCGCGGCCGGTGCGCAAGCGCAGGTACAGACACAGACCACCGAAGAGCAGGCCCAGACCGAGGCCGCGAAGGCTGCGAAAGCCAAACAAGCCAGGGACGAAGCGGCCGCGGCGGCCAGCGGCGACGCCACCACGCTGGATCGCATCGTCGTGACCGGTATCCGCGGCGGCATCGAGCGGTCCATCGAGACCAAGCAGTCCTCGACTTCGATCGTCGAGGCGATCTCTGCCGAAGACATCGGCAAGCTGCCGGATTCTTCCATCGCCGAATCGATCGCGCGCCTCCCCGGTCTCACCGCCCAGCGCGAGCGTGGGCGCGCCACCCAGATCAATATTCGCGGGCTTTCCGGCGATTTCGCCGGCACTACCCTCAACGGCCGCGAGCAGACCAGCACCAGCGACAACCGCGGCGTGGAATTCGACCAGTTCCCCTCGGAGCTGCTGAGCGGCGTCGTCGTCTACAAGACACCCGATGCCTCACTCGTTGGACAAGGCCTGTCGGGCACGGTGGACATGCGCACGGTCCGCCCGCTGTCGTTCTCCGACCGCGTGATCTCGGGCAACTTCCGTGGCGACCGGAATGAGGTCAACGGGCAGAAAAGCTACGGCAACCGCTACAGCTTCGCCTACATCGACCAGTTCCTCGACAACACGCTTGGCGTGGCGATCGGTTATGCGCATCTCGACAGCCCGGCACCAGGCTTCCAGAACGAGGCCTGGGGCTATGCCGACGGCCCCAATGGCACCAAGGTCTACGGTGGCGGCAAGCTGTACAAGTTCGACGACAACAACAAGCGCGACGGCCTGATGGCCACGCTGCAGTACAAGCCGAACGATTTCTACCAATCGACGCTGGATGTCTTCTACTCGCGGTTCAAGAAGACCGAAATCAAGTCGGGCCTGGAGTTCGGCACCGTGTGGGGCCAGGGCATCCTGCAGCCGGGCTACACCACCAACAGCAACGGCACGATCACCGACAGCACATTTACCAACGTCAAGCCGGTCCTCCGGATGGACAGCAATCCGATCGACGACCGCCTGCATTCGATTGGCTGGAACAACAAGTTCAAGATCAACGAGAACTGGGATCTGAACACCGACCTGTCGGTCTCCAAGACCACGCGACACTTCCGGGTGCTGGAAACCTACGCTGGACTCAAGGGCAACGGCACCACGACGGTCCGGGTACACCTGGATCCGGGCCAGGGCTTCAACGAGCTGACCTTCGGTGACAATTTCGGGGACCCGAACAACCTCCAGCTGATCGACGCCGGCGGCTGGGGCCAGGACGGCTATGTCAAGGACTTCGACGTCACCGACCGCCTCAAGGCATTCCGTGTCGATGCGACCCGCCGTTTCGACGCGAGTTTCCTGAGCAGTCTGGCCTTCGGTGTGAACCGCACAGATCGCACCAAGGAAAAAAGCTCGCTCGAGGCCAAGCTGTGCATCGTCGCGTGCGCGGGCGTCGGTGACTCGGCGCCGTTTCCGGGCGCGATGTCAGACTTCAATTTCGGCGGCCTCGACTCACTCGCCACCTACGATGCGAACGACCTGCTGAACTCGGGCTTCTACAACCTCCAGCCCAAGTACCACCCCGACATCGCCAACAAGAACTGGTCGGTGGACGAGACGCTCGATACCTTTTACGTGCAGGCCAACATCGACACCAACCTGGGCACCAGGCCGCTGCGCGGCAACGTGGGCGCCCAGTACGTGCGTGCCGACCAGAATTCGATCGGCTACAGCACGTTCTCCGGCAACGCGGCGGGCACGCCGGAGGAACGTGGTGCCCGCTACGGCAACTTCCTGCCGAGCCTGAACCTGTCCTTGGAGGTGATGCCGGAGACCTTCCTGCGTTTCGCCGCGGCCCGGCAGATGCAGCGCCCGCGCATGGACGACATGCGCGCCAGCTTCGACGTGTCGATCTCCAACACCAGTTGTGCCGGGTTGGCCGGGCCAGTCTGGTGCGGCGGCGGCGGCAACCCGACGCTGCGCCCGTGGCTGGCCAATGCCTATGACCTGAGCGCCGAGAAGTACTTCACGACCGAGGCGGGCAACAAGGGCTATTTCGCCGCCGCGTATTTCTTCAAGGACCTGAAGACCTACATCTACAGGCACGACACGCCGTTCGACTACGCCGGCCTGCCGCTGCCGCCGATCGAACCGGGCCAGGTTGCCGGCGTAACCTATCCAACCTCCACGCAGGGCTCGATCAACCAGCCGATCAACGGCGAAGGCGGCCTGCTCGCGGGTCTGGAACTGACCGCGTCGGTGCCGCTGGACCTAGTCTGGGGACGCCTGAACGGATTCGGCCTGCAGGCCAGCTACTCCGACAGCCGCACCTCGATCCATCCCAACGGCCCTGGTAGCAGCGAGCCGCTGCCTGGCTTCTCGAAGTACGTGTCCAACATCACGGCCTATTACGAGCACAACGGCTTCTCGATCCGCTTCAGCCAGCGCAAGCGCTCGAAGTTCCGCGGCGAGACGCGTGGCTTCGGCGCCGACCTGGCCTACATCGACATCAACGGCGAGACGGTGCAGGACGCACAGGTGAACTACAGCTTCAACACTGGGCGATTCCAGGGGTTATCGCTGTACCTGCAGGTAAGCAACATCGGCGATGAGCCGTTTACCACTTCCGATGCGGGGGATCCGGGTGCGCGCCCGATCCAGTACTTCGAGTACGGCCGCACAACGCTGCTCGGCCTCAGCTACAAGTTCTAAGCGGCACCGTGGAAACCTGCCCCGGCCGATCCTCTGGATCGGCCGGGGCTTTTTCGTTCCGGTCCAGTTACGTCGGGTCGGCCTTGCAGTGTTCGGCGATGAACGTCTCGTGCGTCGGCATCAGGTCGACGACGCCGTGCATCACCCGCTTCACGTCGGCGAGCATCTTGACGATCAACTCGTCGGACTTCGCGTCGACCAGCGCGTGGTAGCCGCGCGGATGGATTCCTTGTCCCAGCATCACCTCGAACCAGCTCGCTACAGCGAACAGCTCGTTGTTGTCGCGGTAGATCCGGCCGTTGCTGCGGAACAGGTCGATCTTGCGCTGCAGCGAGTCGGGGATGGGCATGGTCCGGCAGTAGTTCCAGAACGCCGAGTCGGTGCGCCGGGTGGCGTGGTAGTGCAGGACGATGAAGTCGCGGACCTGCTCGAACTCCACCAGCGACTGGCGGTTGAATTCGTCGATATCGGCCTGGCTGAAACCGCGGTTGGGGAACAACGAAACCAGCCGTGACACGCCCTTCTGGATCAGGTGGATCGAGGTCGATTCCAGCGGCTCCATGAACCCGCTCGACAGCCCGATCGCGACCACGTTCCTGTTCCAGAATTTCTTGCGCTTGCCGGTCACGAACTTCAGCGGGCGCGGGTCGGCCAGTGCCATGCCGTCGAGGTTGCTCATCAGCACCGACGCGGCCTCGTCGTCACTGATGTAGCTGCTGCAGTAGACGTGGCCATTGCCGATCCGGCTCTGCAGCGGGATCCGCCATTGCCAGCCGGCCGCATGGGCGGTGGAGCGCGTGTAGGGCGTCAGCGGCGTGACCGATGCGCACGGCACTGCCAGCGCGCGGTCACAGGGTAGCCAATGGCTCCAGTCGTCGTAGCCGGTGTGCAGGGTCTGCTCGATCAGCAGGCCGCGGAACCCGGAGCAGTCGACGAACAGCTCGGCGGCGTGCACGTCGCTGTTCTCCATCGTCACCGAGGTGACGAAGCCGCTCTCCGGATCTTGCTGCACGCCGAGGATCTTGCCCTCGGTCCGGTGCACGCCGTGGCGCTCGGCATATTCACGCAGGTACCGGGCGTACAGGCCCGCATCGAAGTGGAACGCGTGGCCGATGTCCTTGAGCGGGGAGTCTGGATACTCATCGGTGGCCCGCATGAACTTGTTGTTTTCGCAGGCCAGCAGGTTGATCGAGTAGTCGTCGATCCGGTCCACTTTCCCCGCCTGGAACATCTTCAACCAGTAGTGGTGGAAATCCACGACGCCGGTGACATGGCCGATGGTCCCAAATCCGTGGATGTAGCGCTCGCCCAAGGCACCCCAGTTGCGGAACTCGATGCCGAGCTTGAAGGTGGCCTGGGTGGCCTTGACGAATTCGTTCTCGTCGATGCCAAGCGCCGTGTTGAAGTTGTTGATCGGCGGGATGGTGGCCTCGCCGACACCGATGGTGGAGATCTCGTCGGATTCGATCAGCTGGATGGTGATGTGCTCGCCCAGCGCCTGCGACAGGAAGGCGGCGGTCATCCAGCCGGCGGTGCCGCCGCCGACGATCAGGACTTTCTCGATGCAACCGTTGCTCATGCCAAGGCCGACTCCGTGCGTGACTGGCCACTATAGGGAAAGCGCGGCGCAACGGCGCGCCTGCGCGATCCCCAGCCGGGCAGAAACTGCTGCGCAGGAACTGCACGAAGCACGCGTCATGCCATCGCGATCACAATGAATACGATTGCAATAGCCCAGCTTCCCGGATGGTGCACCTGCACCTGGGCGCACAGTGCGCAAGCGCGCAGGGAGACGTTGCGCGCGTCTGACTTTCTGGGAGTAGCTGCGATGCGTAACCTGCTGCGTGTGTTGGGCGGTGTGGGTGGCGGTGCGCTGTTTGCGTTTGTGCTGTTGCTTGCGCCGGCCCCAGCCGCGCGGGCTGCGATCAATGCCCAGAATCTCGGCGCGAAGTACGACGCCACCCAGAGCAACATCACCTTTCGCGTGTATTCCTCGCGCGCCACGCGGATCGAGGTCGCGATCTACAAAACCGCCTCCGGCGCACAGGAGGCGGTGCGCTATGTGCTGACCAAGGACACCATCACCAATGTCTGGTCGAAGACTGCCTCGGTGGCGACGCTGCAGACCACCTACGGGATCACCGGCACGGTCTACTACGGCTATCGCGCCTGGGGGCCGAACTGGCCGTACAGCAGCAGTTGGACCAAGGGCAGCGGCATCGGCTTCGTCATCGACATCGATGCCAGCGGCAACCGCTTCAACCCGAACAAGCTGCTGATCGACCCGTACGCGGTCGAGATCAGCCAGGACCCGAACACGGCAACCTGCGCCGACGGCACCCTCTACGCCAGCGGTGCCCTGCATCGCAACAAGGACAGCGGCGCGTGCGCAAGCAAGGGCATCGTGCTGGCGCCGGTCACCACCTCGTTCGGCACCAAACCCACGCGCGCACTGAAGGACGACGTGGTGTACGAGGTACACGTGCGCGGGCTGACCATGAACGACACCAGCATCGCGGCGGCGTCGCGCGGTACCTATGCCGGCGCGGCGCTGAAGGCCGGCTACCTCGCCAGTCTGGGGATCACCGCGGTCGAGTTCCTGCCGGTGCAGGAGACCCAGAACGACACCAACGACGTCGATCCCAACTCCGACACCGGGGACAACTACTGGGGCTACATGACGTTGAACTACTTCGCGCCGGATCGCCGCTATGCGTCGGACAAGACGCCGGGCGGCCCCACGCGCGAATGGAAGGCGATGGTGAAGGCGTTCCACGATGCCGGCATCAAGGTCTACATCGACGTGGTCTACAACCACACCGGCGAGGGCGGCGCCTGGGGCGGTACTGATGGCCTCACCGTGTACAACCTGCTGTCGTGGCGCGGCCTCGACAACCCGACGTACTACTCGCTCACCAGCGACCTCAAGTACTCGTGGGACAACACCGGCGTCGGCGGCAACTACAACACGCGCAATACCATCGCGCAGGACATGATCGTCGATTCGCTCGCTTACTGGCGCGACACCCTCGGCGTGGACGGCTTCCGCTTCGATCTGGCGTCGGTGCTCGGCAACACCTGCCAGCACGGTTGTTTCAACTTCGACAAGACCGACGCTGGCAATGCGCTCAATCGGATCGTGACCGAATTGCCGCCGCGACCGGTGGCGGGCGGCTCGGGCCTGGACCTGATCGCAGAACCATGGGCGATCGGCGGCAACTCCTACCAGGTCGGCGGTTTTCCCTCCGGCTGGGCCGAGTGGAACGGCATCTATCGCGACTCGCTGCGCAAGGACCAGAACAAGCTGGGCTCGGCGGCAGTCACGCCGGGAGAACTCGCCAATCGCTTCGCCGGCTCGTCGGACCTGTACGGCGACGACGGCCGCAAGCCGTGGAACTCGATCAACTTCATGGTCGCGCATGACGGCTTCACGCTGAACGACCTGTACGCCTACAACACCAAGCAGAACACCCAGCCCTGGCCGTACGGCCCGTCCGACGGCGGCGATGACAACAACAACAGTTGGGACCAGGGCGGCATCGTCGCCGATCAACGCAAGGCCGCACGCACGGGCCTGGGGTTCCTGATGCTGAGCGCCGGCGTGCCGATGATCACGGGCGGCGACGAAGTGCTGCGCACGCAGTTCGGCAACAACAACGTCTACAACCTCGATTCCCCCGCCAACTGGCTGTTCTGGACGCGGGACACCATCGAGAGCAACCACCAGACCTACACCACGCGCCTGATTGCATTCCGCAAGGCGCACCCGGCGCTGCGCCCGGCGAACTTCTATTCGGGCGTGGACAACAACGGCAACGTGATGGAGCAGCTGCGCTGGTTCAAGCCCGATGGCGCGCAGGCCGACAGCGCCTACTTCACCGATGCCAACAACCACGCCATCGCCTGGCGCATCGACGGCAGCGAGTTCGGCGACTCCGCGAGCGCGATCTACGTGGCCTACAACGGCTGGTCCGGCAATGTGAACTTCACGTTGCCCTGGCCCGGCACCGGCAAGCAGTGGTATCGCGTCACCGATACCGCGACCTGGAACGAAGGCCCGAACACCGTCGTCATCCCCGGCTCCGAAGCCCTCATCGGCGGCGAGTTCACGGTGTACGCCGTACAGGCCCGCTCGTTGTTGCTGTTGATTGCCAAGTGAGCAACGCCACCCAAGAAAACGGGATCGCGATTTCGCCGGCCGGGTCACCAGCACGCACAAGCTTTCAACCGCTGGAGCGCAATCCAGCGGCTCGACTTGCCAGTGCCGCGATCCGGTCCCAGTCGCCCGCCGCCAACGCATCGGCGGGCACCATCCACGAGCCGCCCACGGTGATCACGTTCGGCAGGCGCAGGTAAGCAGGCGCGTTGTCGGGGTCGATGCCGCCGGTGGGACAGAAGCGCACCTGCGGGAATGGGCCGGCAAACGCACGCAACGCCGCCACGCCGCCTGCGGCCTGCGCCGGGAAGAACTTGAAACGCCGATAGCCATGTTCCAGCCCGCGCATCAATTCGCTTGCCGTGGCGATGCCCGGGATCCATGGCAGCGATGAAGCCGCCGCTGCGGCATACAGGGCTTGCGTTGCGCCCGGCGAAATGGCGAAGGCGGCGCCTGCCGCTTCGATCGCGGCGAGGTGGGTGCCATCCAGCACCGTGCCCGCGCCGACGCAGACTCCGGGGACTTCGTCGCGGATACGGCGGATCGCCGCGAGCGCCACGTCGGTACGCAGGGTGACCTCCAGCACCGGCAGGCCCGCATCGACCAAGGCACGCGCCAATGGAACGGCATCGTCGAGGTGCTCGATCACCAGGATCGGCACTGCGGGCGCGCACGATAGCACCACATCGACGCGTGCGGCGCGCTGTTCTGGGGTTTGCTCGGTCATCTCGAATTTTCCCGGCTGGCGGACGCGCGCAACGCAACCGCGGCGCCGAGCAGTCCTGGGTTGGGATGGGTGACGACATGGATTGCCACTGTTTCCAGATAGGCAGCGAAGCGGCCCTTGGCAAGGAAGCGCTCGCGGAAGGCGCTGCTGCGCAGGAACGGCACGAAGCGCGGCACCATGCCGCCGGCGATCAGCACCGTGCGTGCGCCGTGGATCAATGCGGCGTCGCCAGCAACGCTGCCCAGCACCGCGCAGAAGCGTGCCAGCGCGCGGCGTGCGGGCACGTCGTGTCCGGCCAGCGCGGCAGCGACGATGTCGGCCGGGTCGCGCAATTCCGGGTCGCCCGGCATGCGGGCGGCACCACGCAGAACCGCATCAATCTGCGACAGCCCCTTGCCGCACAGTACCCGCTCGTTGGAAGCCCGGCCGTGGCGCGCGGTCAGCCAGCGCGCGATCAGCTGTTCCTCGTCGCCTAGCGGCGCGAAGCTGACATGCCCTCCCTCGGTCTCCACGACCTGCCAGCCGCCGTCGCCCGAACCGACCAGCTGGGCCACGCCCAGCCCGGTGCCCGGGCCAAGCACGCTGATCGGTCCCTGCAGCGGCTCGCTCAGCTGGCCGTAGAGTGCAACCCGTTCGGACGCGTTCAGGGCCGGTATCGCCCAGGCCACCGCGCCGAAGTCGTTGAGCAGCAGCAGTTCGTCGAACCCGAGCATCTGCGTCAGTTCGTTGCGACTGAACGACCACGCGCGGTTGGTCAGGCGGATCTCGTCGGTGTTCACCGGGCAGGCGACCGCGATCGCAGCACGCCGCGGCTGCACGCTCACCGATGCGAGGTAGTGCTCGGCTGCATGTTGCAGGCTGGCGAATTCGGCATTGCACAACGATTGTGAGTGCAGCACCGAGGGCTGCGCGGCTGCGGTATCGGTCAGCGCAAAACGCGCGTTGGTGCCGCCGATGTCGGCAATGAGTGCCCATTCCGTCGGCGCCAGAGCGGTTGCCACGCTCATGCTTCACCCTGCGCTGCGAACAGGCTGCACGCGCCCTGCTCGGCGGTGCCGGCGTGGCTGCGCATCAGCGCGAACAATTCCCGCCCCATGCCGGTATGGCTCGCTTCGCACACAGGCAGTGTGGTCTCGCGTGAAGCCCAGACGGCGGCGTCGACCAGCGCATCGAACGTGCCGGCCTCGGCATCGATGTGGATCTCGTCGCCATCACGGATGCGCGCGATCGCGCCGGCGTCGGCGGCCTCGGGGGTGACGTGGATCGCCGCCAGCACCTTGCCCGATGCACCGGACATGCGGCCGTCGGTGAGCAGCGCGACACGCTGGCCGCGATCCTGCAGCACGCCCAATGTCGGTGTGAGCTTGTGCAGTTCCGGCATGCCGTTGGCGCGCGGCCCCTGGCCCCGAACCACGGCGACGAAATCGCCAGCCAGCGCGCCGGCCTTGAATGCATCGATCACCGCATCCTGCGAATCGAAGACCTTCGCTGGCGCTGTGATCGCGCGATGCGCAGGCGCCACTGCGGAAATCTTGATCACCGCACGTCCGAGATTGCCCTGCAGGCGACGCAGTCCGCCCTCGCTATCGAAGGGCTCCGCGCAGCCGCGTACCACGGCGGTGTCCAGCGACTTCGCGGGCGGTTCGCGCCAGCGCAGCGTGGTGCCATCCAGCCACGGCTCCATGGCCTGCTGGCGCAGGCCACCACCGTGCACGCAGCGGATATCCGGGTGCAGCAAGCCGGCATCGAGCAATTCACGGATCGCAAAGCCGGAACCGCCGGCGATGTGGAAGTGGTTCACGTCGGCGCTGCCGTTGGGGTAGATGCGCGCCAGCAACGGGGTGACCTGCGACAGTTCGTCCAGGTCGTCCCAGTCGATCGCGATGCCCGCCGCGCGCGCGATCGCGACCAGGTGGATCGCATGGTTGGTCGAGCCGCCGGTCGCCGCCAGGCCGACCAGCGCATTGACCATGGCCTTCTCGTCGACGGTGTGTGCGAGCGGAGTGTAGTCATTGCCCAGCGCTGTGATCTGCAGCGCGCGTTCGGTCGCGGCCACGGTCAATGCATCGCGCAGCGGGGTGCCAGGATTGACGAAGGCGGTACCGGGCATGTGCAGGCCCATCACTTCCATCAGCATCTGGTTGGAGTTCGCGGTGCCATAGAAGGTGCACGTGCCCGCGCCGTGGTAGGACGCAGCCTCGGCCTCCAGTAGTTCGTTGCGCAGGGCCTTGCCTTCCGCGTAACGCTGTCGAACGGCAGCCTTCTCCTTGTTTGGCAGGCCTGAGGGCATCGGCCCAGCCGGCACGAAGATCACCGGCAGGTGGCCGAAACTCAGCGCGCCGATCAACAGGCCGGGAACGATCTTGTCGCACACGCCGAGCAGCAGCGCGGCGTCGAACATGTCGTGCGACAACGACACCGCGGTGGCCAGCGCGATGGTATCGCGCGAGAACAGCGACAGCTCCATGCCGGCGCGACCCTGGGTCACACCGTCGCACATCGCCGGCACGCCGCCGGCCACCTGTGCGCTGCCGCCGGCCGCTCGCGCCGCTGCACGGATCAATGAGGGGTACTGTTCCATCGGCTGGTGTGCCGAGAGCATGTCGTTGAAGGACGTGACGATGCCGATATTGCCGCCGCGCCCGCCGCGCAACATCGGCTTGTCGGCACCGGCGGCGGCGAAACCGTGGGCCAGGTTGCCGCAGCTCAAACGCGCACGCGCGGGCGAACGCGAATGCGCGGCGTCCATCCTTGCCAGGTAGTCCGCACGCGCATCCCGGCTGCGCGAGGTAATGCGTGCGGTGACACGTGCGACGGTGGGATGCAGCGCCACCATCAGGGACTCCACGCCAACACATGGAAACGATTGTGGAGCCCGCTCATTCGCGCCAGCTGTGTCCGTGCCGCTCGGCCAGGGTGACCGCGCTCCCGGGTCCCCACGTACCGGCAGGATAAGCCTTGGGCACCACGCCGGCGTGCCTCCAGCTTTGGTGGATCGAGTCCACCCACTGCCACGCGGCCTGCGTTTCGTCGCGGCGCACGAACAACGTGCTGTTGCCCTCGAGCGCATCCAGGTACAGCCGCTCGTAGGCCAGGTACCGGCGGTGCGCGGCGAACTCCTGCTGCATGTCCAGGTCCAGCGCTACCTGCGACAACTGCAATCCGGCGCGATCCAGTCCCGGGGTCTTGCTCATGAGCCGCAGCTCAATGCGTTCGTCCGGCTGCAGGCGGATCACCAGTGCGTTGGGTTCCACCCGCGCGCCGGCGTTGGCGAAGATCGAGTGCGGCACGGCGCGGAACTGCAGGTAGATTTCGGTGCTGCGGCGCGGCATGCGCTTGCCGGTGCGCAGGTAGAAAGGCACGCCGGACCAACGCCAGTTGTCGATGTGTGCACGAAGAGCGACGAAGGTCTCGGTGCGACTGCCACGACCGATCTCGTCCAGGTAGCCCGGCACCGCAGTGCCGTCGATCGCGCCGGCGACGTACTGGCCGGCGACGGTTTCCGTCGCGACCTCGGCGCGGCCGATCGGACGCAACGACCGCAGTACCTTGAGCTTCTCGTTGCGCACCGCGCTGGGATCGAACTGCGACGGCGGCTCCATCGCGGTAAGGCACAACAACTGCATCAAATGGTTCTGCAGCATGTCGCGCATCGCGCCGGAATCGTCGTAGTAGTCGCCGCGACCTTCCACGCCGACGGTTTCCGCCACCGTGATCTGCACCTGCGCGATGTGGCGCGCATTCCACAGTGGCTCGAACAGCGCGTTGCCGAAGCGCAGCGAGAGCAGGTTCTGTACCCCTTC
>DASZZT010000162.1:0-14471 GCA_035543275.1 Luteimonas sp.
GCCGGGATCCACAGCTTGTACTTGCTGCCAACCGACATCAGCGCGATGCCTTCCTGCCAACCCGGCACGACCTGCTGCAGCGGGATCACGGCCGGCTCGCCGCGATCGTAGGTGCTGTCGAAGGTCTTGCCGTCGAGCAGCGTGCCCTTGTAGTTCACGCGCACCAGATCGCTGGCCATGGGCTTGGCACCCTTGCCCTCGGTGACGACCTGGTACTGCAGGCCCGAAGCAGTGGTCTGCACGCCCGGCTTCTTGGCGTTGGCCGCGAGGAAGGCCTTGCCTTCGGCGAGGTTCTTGCTGGCGTCGGCAAGCATCTTGGCGATCTGCTTGGCCTGCATCTTCTGGCCGAAGGATTCGGCGACCTTGGCCGCCTGTTTCTCGTCGAGCAACAGCTTCTCGCCGGCGAGCGAGCTCTTGACCGCCTTCATGATCACATCGACGTCGACCTCGTCCTTGATCGACTCCAGCTGCTTGGCCATCGACATGCCGACCATGTAGCTGGCCTGGTCCTTCTCGGTGGGCAGACCGGGGATTGCATCTGCAGCCTTGCCGTCGGCGGCTGTGGCGGTGGTCTTGTCAGCAGACTTGTCGCCGGGCTTGCAGCCCGTGGCCAGCACCGACAGCGATGCCAGCGCCAGCACGGTCAGGGGGATACGCAGGGAAGACTTCATCAACAAAACTCCTGTGGGCGGGCCGCGTGGGCGGCTTGGTGCCGGTCAGACAGAGGGAAAGGCGAACTACGCGATTGCTGCAAACGCTTTACTGCATGATGGCCATCAGTTCCACATCGAACACCAGTGTGGCATTCGGACCGATCGGGCCGCCCGGGGTTCCCTTGGCACCGTAACCAAGATCGCCGGGAATCCAGAAACGGTACTTGGCGCCGACCGGCATCATCGCAACGCCTTCGGTCCAGCCGGGGATGACTTCGTTCAGTGCGAACTCCGCCGGCTGGCCGCGCTCGTAGGAACTGTCGAACACGGTGCCCTCGAGCAGCGCGCCCTGGTAGTTCACGCGGACCTTGTCAGTGGACGTGGGACGCGGACCGGCGCCCTGGCGCAGCACCATGTATTGCAGGCCCGACGGCGTGGTGAAGACGCCCTTGACCGATTTGTTCTTCGCCAGGTACGCGGCGCCTTCGGCCTTGTTCTTGTCGCCGGCGGCGCTGGCCTGCGCCTGCATCGTTACCTGCATCCGCTCGGTGAAGGTCGCCAGCACCGCCTTCGCTTCGGCGTCGTCAAGCAACGGCGCACCACCCGCAATCGTGGTCCGTATCGCCTGGATCAAAACCGGCAAGTCGATCTCGTCCTTGATCGGCGCCAGCGAACGGCCAACCATGAAGCCGCCGACGAGCAGGCCCACCTTGCCCTTGTCGACACTCGGGGGCTGCGTCGCCGCCGGCGTGCCCGGCACCGGCTTGCCAGCGCGCGCGCCGATGCGCGCGCGCAGGGCCTGGTCGGTGGCGCGCGCCTCGTCTTCGGTCAGCAGCGGCTTGCCGCCATCGAATGCGTTGCGGATCGCATGCTCGAAGGCGGCGATATCCAGGTCCGGACCGACCGGCTTGATCGAGTTGCCGACATCCATGCCGATGGCATAGCTCACCTTCTCGCGGTCGGTCGACAGCACGCTCTTATCCGGCATGCGCTTCTCTTGGGCAGCGGCCGCGGCGAACATGGTCGCCGCGACGATCAACAATGCGGCAGCGCCACGCAGACAAGCTTTCATCGATCACTCCGCAGGTGGATGCATTCGTCGGGATGGCACGCCCCGCCGTGGTTCGCGGGGGCGCAGGTATGACGCAAGACCGCCATTGTCGCGGCCGCGTCCGATGCAGGTGTTATCAGCGCGGCGCCCGCAGCGCGGTTTCGATCGCCGCGATCACCGCAGGATCATCCGGCGTGGTCTTGCTGGGAAAACTGGCCAGGACCTTGCCGTCGCGGCTGACCAGGTATTTGTGGAAGTTCCATTCCGGGGCATCTCCGGTGGCGACCTTGAGGTCGCGGTAAAGCGGTGTGGCGTCGGCGCCGACCACATGCACTTTCTCGAACATCGGGAACTTGACCCCGTAAGTGAGCGTGCAGAATTCCTGGATTTTCTTCTCGTCGTCGTATTCCTGCGCTTTGAAGTCGCCGGACGGGAAACCGAGTACGGCGAAGCCCTTGTCGCGGTATTTGGCGTGCAGCGCTTCCAGCGCCTCGAACTGCGGCGTGTAACCGCATTTGCTGGCGGTGTTGACGATCAGCAGGACATCGCCGCCGTAGCTCTTGGCCAGCTCGACCTTGGCCTTGCCGGCCAGCGGGCGATAGCTGCGATCGAGCAAACCGCCTGCGGCCACGGCTGCGGTGCAGGCCAGCACCAGCGCGGCAACAAGGCCGCCGCGAAGCAGACGACGTGGATTCGGGCGCATGGCACAACTCCCAGCGGCGGAAAGGTGTCGCCATCTTAGCCCGCTTCGTCGGCCCCTCAGGCCCCGCCCTCGTGCGAGCCGGCCAAATCCGGCCTATGTCTTCAGTTGGGTCAGACGGTGCTTGACCTGTCGTGTTCTGGTGTTATAGTTGCATACAACACCACGTACCCAGAGCAGGAAGTTCGCCATGAATCGCAAGCTCCAACGCTCCACCCTGGCCTTGTCGGCAACCACCGCGGTGCTGGCGATGCTGTTGCTGGCCGGCGCCCCGACATTGCCACCGCCCGCATCGACTGCCCCGCTGCTGATCACGCTCGACAGCGCCAGCAATGCCGCCGGCAGCGACGCCGATCCCGCTGCCGATGGCGACGTGGTCCGCCTCAACCAGCGCCGGCATGTGCGCCGTTCGCGCGCGGTGCTGGCACTACCATATTTCTCTTTCGCGCAGGGCCTGCGCCGCGTCACCGGGAGCTGAACCATGACCGCGATCCAGTGGAGCGATGGCGCTCCGATCTACCGCCAGCTGAAGGAGCGCGTCGTGGCGATGATGCTCGACGGCGTGCTCAAGCCGGGCGACGCGCTGCCTTCGGTGCGCCAGGTCGCCGCCGAATACCAGCTAAATCCGATCACCGTCTCGCGCGCCTACCAGGAGTTGGCAGACGAGGCTCTCGTGGAAAAACGCAGGGGACTGGGGATGTACGTGACCGAAGAGGCATCGAAGAAGCTGCTCGTCAGCGAGCGCCAACGCTTCCTGCACGAGGAATGGCCGCTGGTGCTGGAACGCATCCAGCGCCTGGGCCTGAGCACGCAGGATCTGTTGCAGTCCGCCACCAAGGGAGGCGCGAAATGAATGCCGCTACTGACATGACCACCGCTCCGGCCGTCAGCGCGCGCCATCTGCGCAAGGCCTACAAGAACAAGGTCGCGCTGGACGATACCGCGTTCGACATCCCCGCCGGCCGCATCGTCGGCCTGATCGGCCCCAACGGCGCCGGCAAGACCACCGCACTGAAGGCGATCCTCGGCCTGATCCCGTTCGAGGGCGAACTCAAGGTCCTCGGTCTCGACCCACGCACCGAACGCGACGCGCTGATGAACGATGTCTGCTTCATCGCCGACGTCGCGATACTGCCGCGCTGGATGCGGGTGCAACAGGCGATCGAGTTCGTCGCCGGCGTGCATCCGCGTTTCGACCGAGACCGCTGCGAGCGCTTCCTCGCCAACACCCAGCTCAAGCCGCAGATGCGTGTGCGCGAGCTGTCGAAAGGCATGATCGTGCAGCTGCATCTGGCGCTGGTGATGGCGATCGACGCCCGGCTGCTGGTGCTGGATGAGCCCACCCTTGGCCTGGACATCCTCTACCGCAAGCAGTTCTACCAGCGCTTGCTGGAAGACTACTTCGACGAGCAGAAGACCATCCTGATCACCACCCACCAGGTCGAGGAAGTCGAGCACATCCTGACCGACGTGATGTTCATCCGCGAGGGCAAGATCGTGTTCAACGCACCGATGGACAACGTCGGCGAGCGCTACATCGAGGTGCTGGTCAACGGCGATCGCCTCGATGCCGCACGCGCGCTGAAACCGATCGACGAACGCGCATTGCCATTCGGCAAGACCGTGATGCTTTTCGACAGCGTGCCGCTTGCACAGCTCCAGACTCTAGGCGAAACCCGCACCCCGGGCCTGGCCGATCTGTTCGTCGCCACGATGAAGGGAACCTACGCATGAACGCGACCATCGACAACGCACCGATGAACAGCCGGGCCGTCGTCACCCGCCCGGTGCACAAGACCCACCGCTTCAAGCTGCTGTTGCAGCGCGAATTCTGGGAACACAAGGGCGGCTTTTTCTGGGCGCCACTGGTGGCCGGCGCGATCTTCCTGCTGGTCACGCTGATGGGCATGGGCGTGGGCCAGATGGCGTTGAATCGCGGCGATGGCAGTGTCCAGGTCAACGGACAAAATGTCTCGATGCAGGGTCTCGACCTGGACAGCATCACGTCCAAGATGTCGCCGGAAGACATGCGCCAGTTCGGCGAGGGCATCAACGGCGCGCTCTACGTGTCGGCGGGCTGGTCGCTGCTGGTGTTCGGCTTCGTGGTGTTCTTCTACTGCCTTGGCACGCTCTACGACGAGCGCAAGGACCGCAGCGTGCTGTTCTGGAAATCACTGCCGGTGTCGGATGCCGAAACCGTGCTATCGAAGGTCGCGATGGCCACCCTGGTCGGTCCGTTGCTCGCGATCGCCGCTGCCATCGCCACCATGCTCGGCTTCCTCCTGCTCACCGGTCTGTTTGCCGCGCTGCACGGCGCCAACCCGATGACCCTGGTTTGGGGCCCGGCGAATCCGCTCGATGTCATCGCCAATCTGCTGGGCAGCCTGCCGATCTACGCGCTGTGGGCACTGCCGACCGTCGGCTGGCTGATGCTGTGCTCCAGCTGGGCACGCAGCAAGCCGTTCCTGTGGGCGATCATGATCCCTGTGTTCGCCGGCATCCTGCTGTCGTGGTTCGGCCTGATGCACGCGATCGACATCGACAACACCTGGTACTGGAAGAACATCGCCGGCCGCCTGCTCGCCAGTAGCTGGCCGGGGACCACCCTCGCCTACGCCGCCGCGCACGAAACGGCCATGTCGGGCCGTCAAGCGATGATCGAATCGATGCACGCCTATGCCGGGCTCGGCGCGAACTACCGGCTGCTGTTGGATCCGTCGATGTGGATCGGCGCGATCGCCGGCGTGGCGATGATCTTCGGCGCGATCCGCATGCGCCGTTATCGCGACGAGGGCTGATCCGCGACCGGTCCACGCAAGCCGCACGCTCCATCCGAACGCCCCGGCCTGCCGGGGCGTTCGTCTATCCGCCGCCGGCCGCGCCGCCGTGGATGCCACCGCGCGTCAGCGCCGCCGGATCGAGCAGGCGCCGCAATTCTTTCTCCGACAGCCCGCTCATCTCGATCGCGACATCGAGCACCGGCCGCTGCTCCGCGTAGGCACGCTTGGCAATCGCTGCGGCCTTCTCATAGCCGATGACCGGATTGAGCGCGGTCACCAGGATCGGATTGCGTGCGAGTGCGACGGCAACGCGGTCACGGCGCACCTTCAGCCCGGCGATCGCCTTGTCTGCGAGCAGCCGCATCGCGTTGGACAGCAGCCCGATCGAATCCAGCAGGTCATGCGCGATCAGCGGCAGCATCACGTTGAGCTGGAAGTTGCCGCTGGCGCCGGCGATGGTGATTGCGGTGTGGTGGCCGATCACCTGCGCGCAGACCATGCACAACGCTTCCGGGATCACCGGATTGACCTTGCCCGGCATGATCGACGAGCCTGGCTGCAGCGCCGGCAGTTCAATCTCGCCCAGGCCCGCGAGTGGCCCGGAATTCATCCAGCGCAGGTCGTTGCCAACCTTCATCAGCGCCACCGCCAGCGTATTGAGCTGCCCGGATAGTTCGACCAGGTCGTCCTGCGCTGCAAGACCCTCGAACTTGTTTTCCGCCGACTCGAACCTGGTTCCGGCAAGCGCGCTTAGCGCCTTCGCCATCGCCTTGCCGAAGCGCGGATCGGCGTTGATGCCGGTGCCGATCGCGGTGCCGCCGATCGGCAGCCGCCGCACACGCTTGAGCGTGTCCTCGATCCGGTCCTGCGCGGACTGCAACTGCGCCGCCCATGCGCCGAATTCCTGCGCGAAGGTCAGCGGCATCGCGTCCATCAGGTGGGTGCGGCCGGTCTTGGTGATGCTGCCAAACGATTTCGCGCGACGCGCGATCGTGTTGCGCAGATGTTTCAGCGCCGGCAGCAGGTCCTCGACCACGGCCAGTTGCGCCGAGACCCGGATCGCGGTCGGGATCACATCGTTGGAGCTCTGGCCGAGGTTGACGTCATCATTGGGATGCACCGCCTTGCCCGTGCGCGACGCCAACGTCGCAATCACCTCGTTGGCATTCATGTTGCTCGACGTACCGGAACCGGTCTGGAACACGTCGATCGGGAAATGTGTGTTGTGCGCGCCCTCGGCGACTTCGAGCGCGGCCTTGCGGATCGCCGTCGCGCGGTTTTTCGGAAGCAGGCCCAGCCCGGCATTGACCTCGGCCGCCGCCGCCTTGACCAGGCCGAGCGCACGGATGAAGCCGCGCGGCAGCAGCTGTCCCGAGATCGGGAAGTTCTGCACCGCACGCTGGGTCTGCGCGCCCCACAGGGCGTCGGCGGGCACCAGCAACTCGCCCATGCTGTCCTGTTCGATGCGATAAGCGGGACTCTTGGCCATTCTTGATGCTCCGACGCGGCTTTGCGCGAGCTTATACCGGCGAGCGTTTAGAATTACGCATCCCCTCGCCGCCCGACTCCCATGTCCGACGCCCAGTTGCTCGCCCTGTCCCCGCTCGATGGTCGCTACGCCGGCAAGGTCGACGCGCTGCGCCCGATCTTCTCCGAGTTCGGCCTGATCAAGGCGCGGGTCAAGGTCGAGGTGGAATGGCTGCTGGCCTTGGCGAATGAGCCGGGCATCGTCGAGCTGAAGCCGTTTTCGGATGCTGCCGCGAGCCGCCTGCGCGCACTCGCCCATGATTTCTCCACGACCGAGGCGGCGCGGGTCAAGGCGATCGAGCGCACCACCAATCACGACGTGAAAGCCATCGAATACCTGATCAAGGAACGGCTGGCCGACGATGCCGAACTCGGCCCGGCGCTGGAGTTCGTGCATTTCGCCTGTACCTCGGAAGACATCAACAACCTCAGCTATGCGCTGATGCTCAACGAGGCGCGCAACAGCGTGCTGCTGCCGAAGCTCGATGAGCTGATCGCAAAACTGCGCGCGATGGCACACGCGCACGCCGCACTGCCGATGCTCGCACGCACCCACGGGCAGACTGCCTCGCCGACCACCGTCGGCAAGGAGCTCGCCAACGTCGTCGCCCGCCTGCAACGCCAGCGTAACGTGCTCGCCGCGCTGCCGATGCCCGGCAAGATCAACGGCGCCGTCGGCAACTACAACGCGCACGTCGCGGCCTATCCCGACATCGACTGGCCGGCGTTCTCGCAGACGTTCGTGCAGTCGCTGGGCCTGGATTGGCAGCCCTACACTACCCAGATCGAGCCGCACGACGGCATCGCCGAGGTCTGCGACGCACAACGCCGCATCGACACGATCTGCATCGACCTGTGCCGCGACCTCTGGGGCTACATCTCACTGGGCTATTTCAAGCAGACCGTGAAGGCAGGAGAAGTCGGCAGTTCAACCATGCCGCACAAGGTCAACCCGATCGACTTCGAGAACGCCGAGGGCAACTTCGGCATCGCCAATGCGCTGCTGGAACATTTTGCCGCCAAGCTGCCGGTCAGCCGCTGGCAGCGCGACCTTACCGATTCCACCGTGCTGCGCGCGCTGGGCACGGCGTTCGGCCACGCGCTGATCGGCTACGACGCATTGCTTCGCGGCCTCGGCAAGCTCTCCGTGAACCCGGAACGCCTCGCTGCCGATCTGGATGCGTCGTGGGAAGTGCTGGCTGAAGCCGTGCAGACAGTGATGCGTCGCCACGGCCTGCCGAACCCGTACGAACAGTTGAAGACGCTGACCCGCGGCCACGGCATCGACGAAGCCTCGATGCGCGGGTTCATCGCCAGCCTGGACTTGCCGGCCGACGCGAAGCAGCGCCTGCTCGAGATGACGCCCGGGAGTTACACGGGCCTCGCCGGGCGCCTCGCCGGGGACATCTGAGCGATGGCCAAGCGCGCGCCGCCGATCGAGGTCGATGCCGCCGGGCTGCCGCCGCTGGGCATGCCGGCGGCGCAATTCCTGCGCAACTACTGGCAGAAGCGTCCGCTGCTGATCCGCAATGCGTTTCCGGGCTTCGTCTCGCCGATCTCGCCCGAAGACCTCGCAGGCCTTGCGTGCGAGGACACCGCGCTGTCGCGCATCGTCGCGCACGAGCGCGAGGACAATCGCTGGCTGCTGCGCCATGGCCCATTTCCCGAAGACATGTTTCCGACCCTGCCCGATCATGACTGGACGCTGCTGGTGCAGGACGTCGACAAGTGGGACGCCGATATCGCCGCGCTGCTGCCGGCGTTTGATTTCTTGCCGCGCTGGCGCATCGACGACGTCATGGTGAGCTTCGCCGCGCCCGGCGGCTCGGTCGGCGCGCATGTCGACCAGTACGACGTGTTCCTGCTGCAGGCCCAAGGCCGGCGCCGCTGGCAGATCGACGACCGGCCCAATCCGCCGCTGCATTTCCGCAACGACGTCGAACTGAAACTGCTACAGCGTTTCAGCCCGAGCCACGACTGGGTGCTGGGCCCCGGGGACATGCTGTACCTGCCACCTGGCGTGCCGCACCACGGTGTCGCCGAGGATGCGTGCCTGACCTTTTCGATCGGCATGCGCGCGCCGGCTGCGGCGGAGTTGCTCGGCGATTTCGTGGACACGCTGGCCGCGGATGCCGATGAGGCCCTGCGTTATCGCGATCCGGATCTTGCGCCGGCGAAGGATGCCAACGAGATCGATGCGGCGGCGATGCAGCGCGTGCTCGCAGCGCTGAACGTGCTGCGCATGAACGATCCCGACCTGCTCGGCGACTGGTTCGGCCGCTTCATCACCACCTGGCGCAATGCCGGCGGCGTGCAGGCAGCACAGGAACCGCGCTCGCGCATCGAGATCGAATGGGATCTTGAGCAGGGCGGCCGCCTGCAACGGCATCCGTGGTCGCGGATGGCCTGGCGGCGGGCCCGCAAGGGCGCGCGCCTGTATTGCAACGGACATGAATTTTCGCTGCCGGCGCGCGATGCACCGCGGATCGCCGCGGCCGGCGAACTCGCGGGCAACGCCTACACGGCATTGTCGGAGCGCGGTCGCGATGTCGTCTTCGAGCTGCTGGCCGAGGGCCACTACCAGCTGCTGCTGCCGGACGTGGAGCAATGATGGCCGCCGGCATGCCGCTGTTCCGGGCCGAGGTGATCGACTACGCCAGCGGGCGCGACGAACTGCAAGCCGTGCGCGATGTCGTGTTCGTGCAGGAGCAGCGGGTGCCGGTCGCACTGGAACGCGACGCCATCGATCCGCAGTGCGTGCATGTGATCGCACGCGCCCCCGATGGCACCGCGATCGGCACCGGGCGGCTCACCCCGGACCACAAGATCGGCAGGATGGCGGTGCTGCGTGCATGGCGCGGCAAGGGCGTCGGCGATGCGTTGCTGCTGGCCTTGATCGAACAGGCGCGCGAGCACGGTTGGCGCGAGGTCGCGCTCAATGCGCAGGCTTCGGCGGTCACGTTCTACACGCGCCATGGGTTCCTGCCGCATGGCGAGCGTTTCATGGAGGCCGGCATCGAACACCAGACGATGCGACGCGTCCTCGCTGGCGCGAGCGCGATCGAGGATCGTGCAGCCGCACTGGCGACGACGGCCGCACTCGTCCGCGCTGCCCGGCGCGGGCTGTCGATCTACAGTCGCGCGCTGGATCCGGGCCTGTTCGACGCGCCGGAAGTCATCGACGCGCTGCGCGGTTTTGGCACGGCCAACATCGGTGGCGAGGCTCGCATCCTGCTGCACGATGCCGCCGCGGCGCAGCGTGCGCATGCGCCGTTGCTGGCACTGGCGCAACGATTGCCGAGCGTGTTCGTTTCCCGTGAGGTCGCCGATCCGGTCGATCGCGCTTATCCGTCCGCATACCTGGCCAACGATAGCGGCGGCTACTACTTCCGCAGCCTCGGCCATCGCCTCGAGGGCGAAGCCGACCTGCATGCGCCTGGACGCGCACGCCAGCTGCGCAACGCCTTCGACCAGGTCTGGGAACGTTCGCGTCCGGTCACGGAATATCGCGCCCTGGGACTCTGATGAATTCACGATTTGAAGCCAGGGCTACGCCGCACTTGGACGGCGATAGTCCTTTCTTGTCATTGTTTTCCCGCCTTCGCAAGCGGGTTTCATCGCGCGCGGCGGCGCGCTGGAGTGCCATGGCTAGCGAGTGGTGTCGCGGCGCGGCTATAATTTGCGGCCGTCCGCGCTGAATCGTGCTGGCCGCATAAATTCCCGCCGAATCAGCCGCTTGCCCTCCTTCCCCATGAGCTTCCCGCCCGCATTGTGGACAGTCTCCTGAAGCAGTTTGCCCAGTCCTCGCAGCTCGGCGCCAACGCCGCCTACATCGAGGGGCTGTACGAGCAGTACCTGGTGTCGCCCGACAGCGTCGGGCCGAAGTGGAAGGCGTATTTCGACGATTTCAAGGGTTTCGAGGCCGGCGACGTGCCGCATTCGGCAGTCATCGAGGCGATCGCCCGGGCCGGCAAGGCAGCGGCGCGCGGCGTGGCGAGCAGCGGCAGCGGCGACGACCGCGACCGCGCTGTCGGCAAGCTGGTCACCGCCTACCGTTCGCGCGGGCACCTCGCCGCCGACCTCGATCCGCTCGCCATGGCGTCCAAGCCCGACGCGCCGGATCTGACCCTGGCGTTCAACCGCCTGTCCGACAGCGATCTCGACGGTGAATTCTTCACCGGCGGCGTCGCCGGACGCGAGCGCATGAAATTGCGCGACCTCATCACCTTGCTCAAGGCCACCTACACCGGCAGCATCGGCGTCGAGTTCATGCACATCACCGACGCCGAACAGCGGCGCTGGATGTACGAGAAGCTCGAGACCGCCGCCGGCAACTACGGCCAGTCCAGCGACGCCAAAACCCGCATCCTCGAGCGCCTGACCGCGGCCGAGGGCCTGGAGCGTTACCTGCACACCAAGTACGTCGGCCAGAAGCGTTTTTCGCTGGAGGGCGGCGACGCGCTGATCCCGATGCTCGACGGCATGATCCGCCGCGCCGGCAACGACGGGGTCAAGGAAGTGGTCATGGGCATGGCCCACCGCGGCCGCCTCAACGTGCTGATCAACACCCTCGGCAAGCCTCCGCGGAAACTGTTCGACGAGTTCGAGGGCAAGTTCGAGCACGACGGGCACGACGACGGAGCCCATACCGGCGACGTCAAGTACCACTTGGGTTTCAGCGCCGACGTCGCCACCCCCGGCGGTCCGGTGCACCTGGCGCTGGCGTTCAATCCCTCGCATCTGGAGATCGTCGACCCGGTGGTGGTGGGCAGCGTGCGCTCGCGCCAGAACCGCCGCGGCGACAGGCAGCGTACCCAGGTACTGCCGGTGCTGCTGCACGGCGACGCCGCGTTCGCCGGACAAGGCGTGGTGATGGAACTGCTGCAGATGTCGCAGGCGCGCGGCTTTGCCGTCGGCGGCACTGTGCACATCGTCATCAACAACCAGATCGGCTTTACCACCAGTGCCGCCGACGACGCGCGCTCGACGCTGTACTGCACCGATGTCGCCAAGATGGTCGGCGCGCCGGTGCTGCACGTGAACGGCGACGACCCGGAAGCGGTCGCGTTCTGCGCCGAGCTCGTGTTCGACTTCCGCCAGCGCTTCAGCAAGGACGTGGTGATCGACCTGGTCTGCTACCGCCGCCATGGCCACAACGAGGCCGACGAGCCGGCCGCAACCCAGCCGCTGATGTACCAGACGATCCGCGCGCACAAGACCACGCGCGAACTGTACGGCGACAAGCTCGTCGCCGAGGGCGTGCTGTCCGCCGACGCGGTCAAGGGCCTGATGGACACCTACCGCGACAAGCTCGACGCCGGCGAAGTCACCGCCGAGGTGGTCGCAGTCAAGCCCGACGAATTCTCGATCGACTGGTCGAAGTTCCTCACCGGCAAGCTGTCCGATCCGGTCGATACACGTTTCCAGCGCAAGCAGCTCGACAGGCTCGCTGCCGCGATCAACACCATCCCCGCGGAGATCGTGCTGCATCCGCGCGTGGCCAAGATCTACGACGACCGCCGCAAGATGGCGGCCGGCGAAGTTCCCGGCGACTGGGGTTTCGCCGAGAACCTCGCCTACGCCACGCTGCTCGAGGAGGGCTACAAGCTGCGTCTGGTCGGCCAGGATTCCGGCCGCGGCACCTTCTTCCACCGCCACGCGATCCTGCACGACCAGAAGACCGACGCGTATTACCTGCCGCTGCGGCAGCTGGTGCAGAACCCGGAATCGGTCACGATCCTCGACTCGTTGCTCAGCGAGGAGGCGGTGATGGGCTTCGAGTACGGCTATTCCACCGCCGACCCGATGACGCTGGACATCTGGGAGGCGCAGTTCGGCGACTTCGCCAACGGCGCGCAGGTCGTCATCGACCAGTTCCTGTCCTCTGGCGAGGCCAAGTGGAATCGTCTGTGCGGCCTCGCCCTGTTCCTGCCGCACGGCTACGAAGGCCAGGGCCCGGAACACAGTTCCGCGCGCCTGGAGCGCTTCCTGCAGTTGTGCGCGCACGACAACATGATGGTGTGCGCACCGACCACGCCGGCGCAGGATTTCCACATGATCCGCCGGCAGATGCGCATGGCCACGCGCAAGCCGCTGGTGGTGATGACACCCAAATCGCTGCTACGCCACAAGCTGGCGGTGTCGACCCTCGACGATCTCGCCAGGGGCGAGTTCCAGAAGCTGATCCGGGACACCACCGCCACTGCAAAGAAGGTCAAGCGCGTCGTCGTCTGCGCCGGCAAGGTCTATTACGATCTGGTCGAGGAAGCAGGCAAGCGCGGGCTCAAGGACGTGGCGCTGGTGCGCGTGGAGCAGCTGTACCCGTTCCCGCGTACGGAACTGGTCGCCGAGCTCAAGCGTCTGGTGTCAGCGACGGAAGTCGTCTGGTGCCAGGAAGAGCCGCAGAACCAGGGCGCCTGGTATCAGATCCAGCACCACTTGCGCGCCTGCCTGCAGCCGAAGCAGGCGCTGCATTACGTCGGCCGCGCCCGCTCGGCGTCGCCGGCCGCCGGCCACCTCGCCGAGCACGTCGCCGAGCAGACGCAACTGGTGGCCGACGCGCTGGCAAACCCGCTCAACGGCGATACTGCGGTCGAATGACGCTACACACCCACGAATTTCCCCAGGACGCACGCCATGACCATTGAAGTCAAAGTCCCGGTTCTGCCGGAATCCGTTTCCGACGCCACCATTGCCACCTGGCACAAGAAGGCCGGCGACGCCGTCGCTCGCGACGAGAACCTGGTCGACCTGGAGACCGACAAGGTCGTGCTGGAAGTGCCCTCGCCGGTCGATGGCGTGCTCAAGGAAATCAGGTTCGAGGCTGGCGCCACCGTCACCAGTCAACAGGTGATCGCGGTGATCGAGGAAGGCGCAGCGCCGGCAAAGGCAGCTGCGCCGAAGGCCGAGGCCGCGAAGCCGGCTCCTGCCGCCGCTCCGGCCGCGCCCGCCAAGGCGGAAGCGCCGAAGGCAGCCGCAGGCAACGAGCAACTGCCGCCGGGCGCGCGCTTCACCGCGAACAAGGAAGGCGTCGACGCCGCGCAGGTCGAAGGCACCGGCCGCAAGGGCGCCGTGACCAAGCAAGACATCGTCAACTACGCCAGCGGCAAGATCGCTGGTGTCCATGCTGGTGAGGGCGTGGGCGGCGCGCGTCCGGAAGAGCGCGTGCCGATGACGCGCATGCGGACTCGCATCGCCGAGCGCCTGATGCTGTCGAAGAATTCGATCGCGATGTTGACCTCGTTCAACGAGGTCAACCTGGGCAAGGTCATGGCGATGCGCAAGGACCTGGGCGAGCAGTTCGAGAAGGCCAATGGCATCAAGCTCGGCTTCATGAGCTTCTTTGCCAAGGCTGCGGCGAACGCGCTGCAGAAATATCCGGTGGTCAACGCCTCGGTCGACGGCAACGACGTGATCTACCACGGCTACGCCGACATCTCGATCGCCGTGTCGACCGACAGGGGTCTGGTGACGCCGGTGCTGCGTAACGTCGAGCGTATGAGCTTCGCCGACATCGAGTCCGGCATCGCCGAGTACGCCAGGAAGGCGCGCGACGGCAAGCTTGCTCTCGACGACCTGCAGGGCGGCACCTTCACCATCACCAACGGCGGTACCTTCGGCTCGCTGATGTCGACGCCGATCGTCAACCCGCCGCAGTCGGCGATCCTGGGCATGCACACGATCAAGGAGCGCGCGATCGTCGAGAACGGCCAGGTCGTCGCCGCGCCGATGATGTACATCGCGATCTCCTACGACCACCG
>DASZZT010000163.1:0-2355 GCA_035543275.1 Luteimonas sp.
AGCAGCTGGCGCAGTCCATCCGCGGCAACGTTCCGCGATGATGAAGGCGCTCGCGCTCGCGACCATCGTCCTCATGCTCGCCGCCTGCAGCGGCGCCCCGAAGAAGCCGACACCAACCGCCGGCACGCGCGTGCAGTCGCCAGCGTCCGCGATCGCAGGCAAGCCCGCGGCGCGGCGCTCGCCATATGCGCCGGCGCAGGAAGACGTGGGCAAGCGCGGCGACTACACCCGAGGTGGCCTGTACGCCCCGCACATCCAGGACAGCGCGCCGGGCGGTTTGCCCGATGTCGACCTGATCCCGGAACCGGAGGTCAGCAACGAGCCGCGCTCGCGCTACGGCAACCGTTCGCCGTACGTTGTGCTCGGCAAGTCCTACAGCGTGCTGCCGGCGGCCGCAGGTTACGCTGAGACCGGTATCGCCTCGTTCTATGGCAACAAATTCCACGGCCGCCGCACCTCCAGCCTGGAGGTGTACGACATGTATGCCTTCAGTGCCGCGCACAAGACGCTGCCGCTGCCGAGCTATGCGCGCGTCACCAACCTGTCCAATGGCAAGTCGGTGGTGGTGCGTGTCAACGATCGCGGCCCGTTCCACGATGGCCGCGTCATCGATCTGAGTTACGCCGCGGCGGTGAAGCTCGGCGTCGATCGCGCCGGCACCGCACGCGTCGAGGTCCGTGGCCTCAGTGCCGGCGAGAATGCGCATCAGGACTACGACGCCGTCGCGGCCCGCACCGGCACCTTGCCCGCGGGCGTGCATATCGCCACCGGCAAGCCGCAGCCGGCGAGCGCGATCGACACGCTGGTGGCGGCGTTACCGATCGCGACTGCCAACGCCGGCGGGCGTCCGCTGCAGATTGCCGTCGCGTCGCTACCCGCAACGACCGTGCCCACCAATACCGACTGGCGCTTCGACATGCGCCAGGACGGCCGCACCATGAGTGCCGGTGAATTCGACGCCTGGATGCAATCGCGCCGCGCCCGCGTCGCCACCGGCAGGCCGGGCACGCCGCTGCCGCGGCCGCGGCCGGCGACGGCGGCGGCGATCGCCGTGTCCATGCCGGCCGATGTGCCCGCCGTTGCCAGCGTGCTGCCGCCCGCAGCCGCGATTCCGGCGCCGATCCCTGCCGATGGCAGCGCCGTGACCCTGCAGGTCGCCAGCTTCGCCGCACGCGGCAATGCCGAACACGCGCTGGCGATGCTGCGCGGCGCCGGCATCGGCGACGCGCGCCTGCTCGACGCCGATGCCAACGGCCGCAAGGTCTGGCGGCTGCGGGTCGGGCCGGTCGCTGCGGCCGCGGCGCAGGAACTCGTCGCCCGCATCCAGGGTCTGGGTTTTGGTCAGCCGCAGCGCGTGCGCGAGTAGACTTCCCGCCGTTCCTCCCGCCCTTCCTCCCGCTCTTCCCTAATTTTCCACCGGTCACGGACGGCCGGCCATCCGGAGTCCGTTGTCTTGAAGAAAGTCAGTCTCGTCCTCGCCGCCCTGACCACCGCTGTGGTCGGTTTCGCCTTCGCGCAGTCCCCCGCGATCCCGCAACCTGCGACACCCAAGCCTGTCGCCAGCATGCCTGCCGCGCTCAGCGACGCGCTGCCGATCCCGCCGGCGCCGGCACCGAAATCCGCTGCGGCCTGGATCCTGATCGACTTCGCCACCGGGCAAGTACTGGCCGGCGAGAACTACGACACCCACCGCGAGCCGGCCAGCATCACCAAGGTGATGACGTCCTACGTGATCGCCGCCGAGATGGCCGCCGGCAAGGTCAAGGCCGGCGACCAGGTGATGATGAGCGAGCACGCCTGGCGCGAAGGCGGCGCCGGCACCGAGGGCAGCTACAGCGGCTTCGAGGTCAACAAACCTGCGCCGCTGGTGGAGATGGAAAAGGGCATGGTGGTGCAGTCCGGCAACGATGCCGCGATCGCGCTGGCCGAGCATGTTGCCGGCAGCGAGGACGCATTCGCCTCGCTGATGAATGCCTACGCCGCACGCATCGGCATGAAGGATTCGCACTTCGTCAATCCACACGGCTTGTCCGCCGAAGGCCATTACTCGACCGCTCACGACCTGGCCAAACTCGGGCGCGCGTTGATCCACGATTTCCCGGTCGCGTATTCCTACAACAAGATCAAGGAATTCACCGTCGGCCCGATCACCCAGCCCAACCGCAACCTGCTGCTGTGGCGTGATCCGACCGTCGACGGCATCAAGACCGGCCACACCGACAACGCCGGTTACTGCCTGATGGCTTCGGCCCAGCGCGGTGACCAGCGCCTGATCAGCGTGGTGCTTGGCGACAGCAGCGAGAACCAGCGCGCCGTCGACAGCCAGGCGCTGCTCAACTGGGGCTTCCGCTTCTA
>DASZZT010000164.1:0-4199 GCA_035543275.1 Luteimonas sp.
GACGAGCAGGTCGATGCCGTGGTCGAGGCGATCATGCAGGCCGCGGGCACCGGCAAGATCGGCGACGGCAAGATATTCGTGTGGGACCTGGAGCGGGTGGTGCGGATTCGCACCGGTGAGCTGGATGGGGATGCGTTGTGAATTGAAAACAACAAATTGCACGTGCAGCATTTCTACTGTACATCCGACGCAGCATGTAGCCCGAGTACGTAGGATGGGTTGAGCGCAGCGATACCCATCAATAGATAGTTTGATGAATTGCGCGATGGTGGATTACGGCGCTTCACGCCTAACCCACCCTACAAGAGCCCGCGCAGCAAGTAAGCGGCGTTGAGCGCAGCGAACCCGGGATCTTCGCGAAAGACCCCGGGTTACGGCCTGCGGCCTAACCCAGGCTACAACAGCAGTCAGTCGTCGCTGCGCTCGCGCCACGCGCCGCTGAGGGCGTGCACCAGCAACACCACCGCCCAACTTACCCAAAGCGACCACAGCGTGTGCGAGAGGAAGTGCGCACCGCGCATCTGCTGCGCCCAACCCAGGCCGAAGGCGAAGGCCAACGCGAGCGCGCCGATCACGATGCTGCGCAGCCGGCGCTCGGGATACCAGAACAATGCGAACGCGAGCAGCCACGCCCCAGATGCGGTAAAGCCGGACGGGAAGCAGCGGCCCGCATGCACGCCAGCCGGCGCCGCGGACAGCAGATCGAAATACGGCGCATACCCGCCAAAATCGGTGACGTCCCACGGGCAATGCATGCTGCTGAAGTGGCGCAGCACCGCGATCACGGTGGGCACCAGCACGAATGACAGCGCGATCGTCCACCAGCGACGCTGGCGCCCGATCAGAAAGCGTGGCGTGCGCCGGAAGCGTGCGTACAGCGCGATCGCCCAGATCGCCAGGCCCGCCACGATCAAGGCTTCCTTGACGCGATGGTGGATGAAGTACTTGGTGACCCAGGCGTAGCGCCACGGGAAGGTATGGTTGACCGGATCGTAGTAGGGCGTTTCCAGGCGCAGGTCGATGCGCGTGACATGGAACAGCCACAGCATTGCCAGCGCGGACAGCGCCAGCAACGCCACCTGCGACGCGTAGAAACGTCGCCAGCGGTACGCACCGCCCTGCGCGGGCTCAGTCGCCAAGCGCTGCGGCCATGAAGGGCGGCACCGCCAGCGCGCCGCGATGGATGTCGGCGCTGTAGTACTTGCTGTCGAAGGTCCTGGCACGCGCGTCGCGGTCGCGGAACTCGAAATTTCCGGCCTTGCGCGCCAGCGTGCAACTCCACCAGCCGGTCGGATAGCACGGCTGCGGGAACGGCAAGGTCTGGAACGTGGCGAAGCCGGCCTTGCGCATCTCGCTGCGCATTGCCTTGATCAGATCCAGCAACACCAGCGGCGACTCGGACTGCTGCACCAGGATGCCGTCGTCCTTCAGCGCGCGGAAGCAGCTCGCGTAGAACGCCTGGTTGAACAGGCCTTCGGCCGGGCCGACCGGATCGGTCGAATCGACGATCACGATGTCGACGCTGTCCGCCGCGCAATTGGCCATGTAAGCGATGCCGTCGTCGAACAACAATTGCGCGCGCGGGTCAAGATTGGAATCGCACAGTTCCGGGAACCACTTCTCGGCCATGCGCGTGACCTGCTCGTCGATGTCGCACTGCACGGCATTCTCCACGCCCGGATGCTTGAGCACCTCGCGCAGGGTGCCGCAATCGCCGCCACCAATGATCACCACACGCTGCGGATTGGCGTGCGTGAACAGCGCCGGATGCGACATCATCTCGTGGTAGAGGAAGTTGTCGCGCGTGGTCAGCATCACCGCGCCGTCGATCAGCATGAGATTTCCCCAGTCGGTGGTCTCAAAGATCTCGATCTTCTGGAACGGCGACTGCACCTCGTCGAGCTTGCGGGTGATGCGATAGCCGACGGCCGAACCAGCGGGCTCGAAGTTTTCGTATTTCCACGTCGTATCGGTCATCGCTGTTCCCGCTGGCGTCAGGCCGCGAATTGTAGCGAAACCCTCACCACGTCGACGTTAGAATGCGCGTCCTGTCGTTCTCGCCGGACACGCCCATGACCGCCTGGTCGCCCGACCAAGCCCGCAAGACCTATTCGATCCCGCACTGGTCGGAGGGCTATTTCGACGTCGATGCTGCGGGCCGCATCAGCGTGCGTCCGAAAGGCGCGAACGGTCCGGCGATTGCGTTGCCGGACGTGGTCGAAGCCGCGCGTGGCAAGGGTGCGAAGCTGCCGCTGCTGGTGCGCTTCCCCGACATCCTCGGCGATCGGCTTGGCAAGCTGCAGGCCGCGTTCGCGCAGGCGATGACCGAATGGGATTACGCCGGCGGCTACACCGCGGTGTATCCGATCAAGGTCAACCAGCATCAGGGCGTGGCCGGCACGCTGGCCTCGCATGCAGGCGAAGGCTTCGGTCTGGAGGCCGGCAGCAAGCCCGAGTTGATGGCAGTGCTGGCGTTGTCGCGGCCGGGCGGCTTGATCGTCTGCAACGGCTACAAGGACCGCGAATACATCCGCCTCGCGCTGATCGGCCGCAAGCTCGGGCTGGAGACTTTCATCGTCATCGAGAAACCCTCCGAGCTGACATTGGTGCTGGAGGAGGCGAAGGCGCTCGACGTGCAGCCGGGCCTCGGCGTGCGCATGCGGCTGGCTTCGCTCGGCGCCGGCAAGTGGCAGAACAGCGGCGGCGACAAGGCCAAGTTCGGGCTCTCGCCGCGCCAGGTGCTGGATTTGTGGAAAGCGCTGCGAGAGGCGGGCATGACCGATTGCCTCGGCCTGCTGCATTTCCACATGGGTTCGCAGATCTCCAACGTCCGCGACATCGCCAACGGCATGCGTGAGGCGACGCGCTATCTGGTCGAGTTGTCGAAACTGGGCGCCAACGTCCGTTACATGGACGTCGGCGGCGGCCTGGGCATCGACTACGAGGGCACGCGTTCGCGCAGCTACTGCTCGATCAACTACGGCGTCGCGCAATATGCGTCCACCATCGTGCAGCCGCTGGCCGAGGCATGCGAGGCGCACGGGCTGGCGCCGCCGCGCATCGTCACCGAATGCGGCCGCGCGATGACCGCGCACCACGCGGTGCTGGTCGCCAACGTCGCCGAGGTCGAACGGGCGCCGGAAGGCCGCGTGCCCGACGCGCACGATGACGAGCCGGCGGTGATCCGCCATCTGCGCGAGGTCCACGCCGAGCTCGACGCGCGCCCGGCGGTGGAACTGTTCCACGAGGCCCAGCATCACCACAGCGAAGGGCTGTCGCTGTACGCGCTCGGCCAGATCGACCTCGTCCAGCGCGCACGCATCGACGACCTGTTCTACGCGATCGCGCATGCCGTCCGCACGCGCCTTGACGTCGGCGAGAAGAGCCATCGCGAACTGCTCGACGAATTGAACGAGCGCCTGGTCGACAAGTACTTCGTCAACTTCAGCGTGTTCGAGTCGATCCCGGATGTGTGGGCGATCGACCAGGTGTTCCCGATCGTGCCGATCGAGCGCCTGGACGAGGCGCCGATGCGACGCGGCGTAATCGCCGACATGACTTGCGACTCCGACGGCAAGATCGACACCTATGTCGAGAACGAGGGCCTGGACAGTTCGCTGCCACTGCACGAGTTGCGGCACGGCGAGAGCTATCGGCTCGGCTTCTTCCTGGTCGGCGCCTACCAGGAAATCCTCGGCGACATCCACAACCTGTTCGGCGACACCGATGCGGTGGAAGTGCATCTCACCGGCAGCGGCTACGCGATGACGCAGCAGCGCCGTGGCGACACCACCGACATGATGCTCGACTACGTCGGCTACAAGCTGGACACGCTGCGCGCGGCGTATCGCGACAAGGTGACCGAGGCCAAGCTTCCTGCAGGCGAGGCCGAGCGCCTGAGTGCCGCGCTCGAGGCCGGCCTCACCGGCTATACCTATCTGGACGATGCCCCGCTCTGATTTTTCTTCTCCCCGCGTTTGGCGGGGAGTAAGGTGCCGAAGGCGGATGAGGGGCGCTCTTTGCGTTTTACTCTCCGCTGGGAACGCGTTCGATCCAAACGCGCCATCACACGGCGTCACCCGCCCCACGCCGGCAACAACGCGCCCCCCAACCACAACCACCGCGCCATCCAGGCACTGACCAGCGCGATCAGCACGGTCAGCGGCAACCCGATGCGCAGGAAGTCGGAAAAACGGTAC
>DASZZT010000165.1:0-18409 GCA_035543275.1 Luteimonas sp.
GAAAACGCGTGCCCGAAATCGCACTGGCGCGCGGCGGCAGGGTCAGCCGCGCACCGCGCTCGTCGACCGCGAGCCGCAACCGGCGTGCCCGCGGATTGCGCACGCGTGTGACCTCGATCGTGCGGCCGTCGGCCAGCAGCAGCTCGACCACGTCGCGTTCGAGCACGTGCAACGTTGGTGCCAGCAGGCGCCGGAAGTACGACGAGGAAGGCGCGGCGGGCAAAACGGATGCAGGCATCGGCGACAGCCTAGCGCGTCGCGGCGATCAGGCGTCGACCTTGCTGAGCTTCAGCGCCGGCTCGAGCACGCTGAACAGGCGCTTGACCTCGCCGGCCATCAGCGCAAAACGCGCGTCGAGTTCGGCGCGGATGTCATCACGCTCGGTGGACTCGAGCTGGTCGACCGCGCCGTCGAGCAGCTTGAACTTGCGGATCACCAGATCCTCGCCGAGCACGAACGAGACGTGGTCGTCGAGGGTCAACGCCAGCCGCGTGACCTGCTTGCCGGACTCCAGATGCTTGCCGATCTCCTCGCCGGTGAGTTCCTGGCGCTGGCACTTCACCACCGCGCCCTTGTCGGCGGCGTCCTTGAGTTCGCATTCGTCGCCGAGCGACAGGCCCTCGGGCAGCGGTCCGCCGGCGATCCAGCCGGTGAGCACGGCGCGCGGCGCGACTTCGGCATTGAGCGGCAACGCCGGGAAACTGCCGAGCGCGTGGCGCAGCTCACCGATGACGCTCTCTGCGTTCTTGCGCGAGGCCGTGTCGACCACGCACAAGCCGTGCTCCAGATCGAGCAGCGCGTCGGTACGGCTCGGGCGCACGAACGCGCGCGGCAGCAGTTCGTGCATCAGGTCTTCCTTCAGCCGCTTGCGCGTGAGGCCCCCAGCCTTGCGGCCTTCGCGCTGTTCGAGTTCAGCGAGTTTCTTCTGCAGCAGGTCGTTGACTACCGCCGCGGGAAGCAGCTTGTCCTCGCCACCGACGGTGATCCAGAGCGCGTCGGCGATCCGGTGCGACAGCGCCTCGGCGTCGCGGCCTGCATCTGATCGGCCAAACGGTGATACGAAACCACGCGAGGACAATTCCAGCACGCCGACCGGTTTCAATCGGGTCTGTTCGAGGTGGGCGTCGAGATCGGAAAGATCCAGCGAAGTCGGAAAGCGGAACAGCGTCAGGTTGCGAAAGAACATCAAGAATCCAGAAAGTGGGGGGTCGGGCGTGGAGAATCGGGCCTTGCTTTTGCTCGTCAAAAGCAGGACAAGCGAAGCGCAGATAGTCCGCAGGACGACCCGAAGGGCGAGCGCAGCGAGTTATCCAGCGCCTCTCACTTTCAACGCAGCGACAAAGTCACTGGATACCCGCTTTCGCGGGATGGCGGCCGAAAGAATGCGAGAACATCAGGCGCGACCGTCGCTTTGCAGCGGGCCGGCCATTCTACCGTCGCCGCCGGCCATGACGTTGCCGGCACGCGCGGTTAAGCTCGAAACGTGAACCAGCCGACCGACCCCTTCGAACTTGCGCGCATCGCCCAACGCCTGGTTCATCTCAAGCTGGAGCATCGCGATCTCGACGCCGCGATCGCGCGGCTTCAGGCCGACACCGAAGCCGACGAGCTGGCGGTCAAGCGCCTGAAGAAACGCAAGCTGCAGTTGAAGGACTCCATCGCGAAGCTGGAATCAGCGCTGATTCCCGACGAGCCGGCCTGATCTTCTCCTCCCCTTGCGCGTAGCGCAGCATCAGGCCCTCGGTGTTGCATCGGCCACCGGCTTGGCCGCTTCCGGGCTGATCTTCTCGATGGTGTGGCGCAGCTCGCGGCCGAGGATCACCTTGGCATCCTTGGCCCAGCTGTCCAGGCGCTGGTCGAACACCAGCTTGTTGTTCTCGTCCGGCCACACCAGCCTGAGCTCGCGTAACTTCTGGATGAAGCTGCGAAACAGCGATTTGTCGAAGAACTCCGGCGCCGTCGCCGCATACAGCAGGCTCAGCCGCTGTGCGGCGAGCTGGCACAGGCTTTCCAGTTCGCCGGCACCGAGCGTGCCGGGGCCGTTCTTGGCCAGCACCGAGATCGCGATGTAGTAACGCTCGAACGCTTGTTGCAGCGGATGGCCGATCGCGCGCAGGCGGAACACTTCATCGGTCTGCCCGGCGTTGCGGGCGAGGATGCCGTCGTCGTCGCCGACCTGCTGCAGCAGGTCCTCGCGCAGGAACACGTCGATGGTGCGGTCGATGCGCTCGGCGAAGCCGTCGTCGTCCCACGGCAGGAACAACTCCGCGCGCAGGAATGGGTACATCGCCCGGCCCAGCCGCAGCACGGTGTCGCGTGCCATGCGCTGGTTGTGCAGGAAGCAGCATGCGATCCATGCCGATGCGGTGAACAGGTGCAGCACGTTGTTGCGGAAGTAGCTCAGCTGCACCGCGATGGCGCTGTCGACGCTGAGCACGTCGCCGAGCGGGTGCGGGGTGCGCGACAGCATGTTGATTTCCTCGCCGTGGGCGACGATCTGCGCCGGCGGGTGCGGGGTCACGGTGACGTATTCGGAATACGGTACTTCCGCCAGCAGCATCTTCGACAGCGCGATCTGTGCCAGCAGATCGGCCTCGCCCATCGCGTGCTTGGGCGTGGACAGCAGCGCCATCGCCAGCAGGTTGACCGGATTGACATCGGCGGCGCGGTTGATGTTGACCTGGATCCGCTGCGCGGTGGCTTCAATGGTGGCCGACAACCAGTCGGGACGGTCGTCGTCGTCGAGCGCGGTGCCGTCCCATTGCGGCGCGTGCTGCGCCAGCATGGCGTTGAGCGCGATCGGCTCACCGAAATTCACCACCACCTGCCCGTAGTTCTGCCGCAGTACCTTCGGAATGCCGAACAGCAGGCCGAGGATCGACTCGCTTTCCTTCGGCTTGCCGGTCAGCTCGTCGAGGTAGCTGTCGCCTTCCATCAGCTTCTCGTAGCCGACATACACCGGCTGGAACAGCACCGGCCGCGTCGGCTGGCGCAGGAACGCGCGCACCGTCATCGACAGCATCCCGCCCTTGGGCTGCAACAGCCGGCCAGTGCGCGAACGTCCGCCCTCGATGAAGAATTCCAGCGAGTAGCCACCCGCCACCAGTTGCGCGACGTATTCGCCCAGCACCGCCGAGTACAGCGCGCTGCCGCGGATGCTGCGGCGGATGAAGAACGCGCCGCCCTTGCGCAGCAGCGTGCCGATCACCGGCAGGTTGAGGTTCATGCCGGCGACAATGTGCGGCGGCACGATGCCGCGCGTGTACAGCAGGTAGCTCAGCAGCAGGTAGTCCATGTGGCTGCGGTGGCAGGGCACGTAGACGACCTCGTGCCCGGGCGCGTGTTGCTTGAGCCGGTCCAGATGGTGCACCAGCACGCCGCGGTAGATGCGGTTCCACACCGAGGTCAGCAGGAACGAAGCCGAGCGCACCACCGGGTGCGAGTAGTCCGCGGCGATTTCGTAGGCGATCGCGTGCGCTTTCTTCCACGCCGCCTCGGTTGTGCTGTTGTCGCGTCGCGCCTGGTCGGCGATCGTCTCCTTGACCGGGTCGGCGGCGAGCACCTTGTCGATCAGCAGCCGCCGGGTCGAAAGGTCCGGCCCGATCACCGCCTTGCGGATGCGATGGAAGTGCGTGCGCAGCACCCGTGACAGCTTGCGCACGGTGCGCTCGGGCGGCAGGCCCTCGGCGACGATCGCATGCAGATTCACCGGCGCGGCGAACCGTACCAAGGTGTCGCGGCCGTTGAGCAGGATCGCCAGCAGGCGGCGGAAGCGGCCAACGATGGTCCAGTTCTCCGAGAACAGCACCGCGAACCAACCGCTGTTCTTGTCCGGCGCGCGACCGACGAAGATCGACACCGGCACCAGCTGCACGTCCAGCGCGGGATCGACGCGGTGGGCTTGCAGCAGCCGCGCCAGCGAGCCCGAATGCGTCTTCACCGGCGTCGGCGGCTTGTTGCTGGCGAGGTTCGCAGCCAGGCTCAGGGCGTTGCCGACATTGCGCCGCGACAACGCGACATAGGCGCGCTTGCGCCCCAGCGGATCGCCCGGCAGCGGCCGCAGCGGCGACGGCAGTCCGGCCTCGCGGCAGGCGCGGTCGAGGATCAGCGCGTTCGACAGGCCGTAGTCCTCGAGCACGTAGCAGACCGGGCGCGGGTCGACCAGCGAGGCCGGCGCCTGCGGCTCGATTTTCAGCGCGACCCAGGGCTTCAGCAGTTTGGCGAGCAGTTTCGCCCACCACGGCTGGCGCGCGCGGATGGCGGGCCCGGGCGCGCGCGCAGGCGTCACCAGTAATTCGGCCTGCACCGGCGCATCGAGGTCGGGCGCGCGCTCGGCGGACGCCGGCTCCGGCGCTGCGTCCGACGGGGACGGCATGGCCGGCGGCTGGGCTGCATCGGGCTCGAGGAAGGGCAGGGTCGGTTGCGTGGGCATCCCCGCCATTATCGCCGCGCCGCGAGGAATTTGGCCTGCGATGGCCCACAACGCGCCGCAGCGCGCCGGGATACGGGCTTGCGGGAAATATCCTAATGGATGCGCCGGATCTCCGCCCTGCGGTTCGCGCCGGGGGCCCTTTGCGCGACCGCCGCCTGCGCGTGGCGCAGGTAGTCGCTGAGGTACCAGCGTCCGTCCACACGCTGCACCGACACCACCGTGTCGATGTCGCTGCCGCCGAGCCGGTAGCGCATCCGCACCCGCGCGCTGTCGCCGGTCTGCTGCTGCAATCCCACCTGCATGCCGGCGAGGCTGTCGTCGAGACGCAGCCCGTACCGCGCCAGCATCTGTTTCAGCGTGGCGGCGAACGGTGCCAGCCGTTGCAGGCTGGCGGACATGCCGGCGCGGGCGAATTCGGACCCGGACGTCAATCCGGTGCGACGCGCGGCGGCGGCCAATTGCGGAATGGCCTTGCGCGCGCGTTGCCGATCTCCCAGCGGCGCGCTCATGCCCCAGCGACTCATCGCCTCGACCAGTTGCGCGTAATGCGCGCGCTCCTCGGCGCTGTAGTCGCCTTCGCGGCTCACGTATTGCACCCCGAACAGACCCAGCGATGCCGCGGCAGCCTTGAGCTCGGCCTTGGCGCCGGAGAACTGGCGGTCGAAGACCTGCTGCAACCGCGCCTCCGATCCTGGCGCTGACAACGACATCAGCAGCGTCGGCAGGCGCTCGTCGAACGGCAGTTCGTCCAGCGGCCAGCGCGTGCGGCCCTCGCGCCATGCCGTTTCCAGTTGCGCGTGCAGCGCTGGCGGCACGGCGTCGCGGGCGAACGCGTCGAGGTCGTTGTCGCGCAGGTGCGCGGTCAGCAGCCTCACCGCCTGCGCCGGACGGGTGGCGCCGCCGGACAGCGCCACCGCAGTCGGTGCCTGCCCGGGCTGCCGGCAAGCGGCAAGCAGCAGGCAAGTCCACAGCACAGGGATCGCGGAGCGCAGCAATTTCGCCATGACGGGGGCGCCCTCCCCGGACGCAGCCGCATCTTGGCCGCCGCGGCCAGCGCGGGCAAGGATTGGTCGCGCTTGCAGGACGCGCCCGACCCGGCGCGTTCAGGCCCCCAACAATGCCTTGATCGCCGCAAACCCCACGGTCGCGCGCTCCTGCTTGCGCTCGGCGTCGGCGACCGGGTCGGCGCCGTCGCGTTGCAGTTCGGCCGCGGGGAGTTCGTCGAGGAAACGGCTGGGCAGGTGGCGCACGCGTTGGCCCCAGCGCTGCGCCTCGCGCGGGTGCGACAGCCACAGCGCCTGCTTGGCGCGGGTGATGCCGACGTAGAGCAGGCGACGCTCCTCGTCGATGCGACCTTCCTCGATGCTGGCCTCGTGCGGCAGGTTGCCGTCGACGACGCCGACGATGAACACGTAACGGAATTCCAATCCCTTTGCCGCGTGGAGGCTCATCAGTCGCACCTGGTTGCCGGCGTCGCCCTTGTCGGCGTGCGACAGCAGTGCCAGTGCGGCGGCGAGTTCGCCGGGGCCACTCGTTTTCGGTCCGTCGAACCAGTCCGCGAGTTCGTCGAGGTTGGTGCGACGACGCTGGAACGTCGCCTCGTCCTTGCATTGCGCGCGGATCATCGCCAGCAGGCCGGAGCGTTCGTTGAGCCTGCGCACCAGGTCCGCCGGAGGCAATCGTGATGCGTCGCCACGCAATCCACGGACGATGTCGACGAAACCGCTCAACGCATTCGCCGTGCGCGCCGGCAACTGCTTCAGCACGCCGGCCGATTCGGCAGCGCGCGCCAATGGTTGCTGCGCGTGTTGCGCGAGCTCGGCGAGTTTCGCCAGCGTGGTCGCACCGACTTCGCGCCTGGGCGATTGCACCGCGCGCAGGAACGCGGCGTCATCGTCGGGGTTGGCGATCAGTCGCAACCACGCCATCGCGTCCTTGACCTCGCCGCGATCGAGAAACGCGGTGCCACCGGTGAGGTGATACGGCACCCGCAACAATTGCAGCGCCTTTTCCAGCACGCGCGACTGGTGGTTGCCGCGGAACAGGATGCAGAAATCGCTCCACGGCGCCTGCGCGCCTTTCAGCAGCGCCGACTGGTTGAGGAAGTGGATCTGGTCGGCGACCTTCTCCGCCTCGTGCGCGGTGTCCTTGCATTCCCAGACGCGGATGCGCTCGCCATCGGCCTGGTCGCTCCAAAGCGTCTTGGGATGTTCGTGCGGGTTGTGCGCGATCAATGCATTCGCCGCGCGCAGCAGGCGACTGGAACATCGGTAGTTCTGCTCCAGCTTGACGATCTTCAGCGCCGGATAATCGTTGCCCAACTGCAGCAGATTGTCGGGATTGGCGCCGCGCCAGGCATAGATCGACTGGTCGTCGTCGCCGACGCAGGTGAAGTCACCGCGCGGCCCTGCCAGCGCCTTCAGCAGGCGGTACTGCGCGTCGTTGGTGTCCTGGCATTCGTCGACCAGCAGATAGCCGATGCGCTCGCGCCAGGCGGCGACGCAGTCTTCGTCGCTTTCCAGCAACTGCACCGGCAGCCGGATCAGGTCGTCGAAATCGACCGCGTTGAAGGTCGACAGGCGTTGCTGGTAGCGCACGTACAGCGCTGCCGCTTCGCGTTCGCGCACACTCTGCGCAGCCTCAAGTGCCTGTGCGGGCGACAGGCAGGCACTTTTTGCGCGCGAGATCAGGTTCTTTGCCGCGTCGATCGCGTCGGGTTTGCTGCCCGGCGGCAGCAGGTCCTTCAGTTGCGCCGCGCTGTCGTCGCCATCGAAGATCGAGAAGCCGCGCTTCAATCCGAGTTTCGCGTGCTCGATCTGCAGCAGTTTCAGCCCGAGCGCATGGAAGGTGCACACCGTCAGGCCTTCGGCCGCATCGCCCTTGATCCGCCGGGCGACGCGCTCCTTCATCTCGCGCGCTGACTTGTTGGTGAAGGTGATCGCTGCGATGCGTTTCGCCGGCATGCGGGCGGTGGTGATCAGGTGCGCGATCTTCTCGACGATCACGCGCGTCTTGCCGCTGCCGGCGCCGGCGAGCACCAGCAGCGGGCCGTCGACATGCAGCACGGCCTGGCGTTGGGGAGGATTGAGGCCGTGCATGGCGGAACCGATGGAGCGGACGCCTATTCTACTGATCGCGTCTGCCGGTCACTGCCATTGCGCCAGCGCAGGTTGCCCTTGCAGCCGGGATCGCATGGCGCGCGCAGTTCAATGGCCCTGGTCGACGTGGATCGCGGCCAGTTGCCGGCTCGCGTCGATCGTGGCCGGATGCTGCTGGCCGTGCAGCTCCAGCGACAACGCCAGCGCGGCGCGGCAGTCACGCTCGGCGCCGGGCATGTCGCCCAGGCTGCGCTCCAGCGAGCACAGATTGCGCAGCAGATCGATCGCCAGCGGATGGCGCGCGCCGACGCTGCTGCGCAGCTGCGCCAGCGCACCGCGGTAACCGCGCAGGGCTTGCGCCGTTTCGCCCGCGTCGCCATGCAGGCTGGCGAGGTCGGCCAGGTTCTCGGCCACGCCGGCGTTGTCGTGCAACGGATCGCGGCGCAGCGCCAGCGAGCGCTGGAACATCGGCCGCGCGGCGTCCTGCCGGCCGATGGCGCGCTGGCAACGGCCCAGTTGCGAATAGAACTCCGAAGCCTGCACCGGCAATTGCTGCTGCTCGCGCAATGCCAGCGGTTGCGATGACTGCATCCCCGCGATGCAGTCGCGCTCGCGACCCAGCAGCCGCAGCGCGCGGCCGCGATCGGTGGCCGATTCCAGGCGCAGGCTCGGCGGCGCGTCGTTGCCGAGCGCATCGACAATCGCGGCCTGCCGCTGCAGCAGTGCCAGCGCCTTGCTGTAATCGCCCAGTCCCAGCCGCAGCCGCGCGATCACGCCGAACAGTTCCGCGCGCGCAGCCGGCTGTTGCGCCAGTTCGCGGCTGCCGCGCTGCTCGCCGGCGTCGAGCAGCACGCGCACGTCGAGCGGACCATCGCCGCGGACGCTGCCGGCGTGCTCGAACAAGCCGACCACGAAGTCCTGCAGCGCCTGCGCGCGACTGGCTTCCTGCACCGCCTCGCGCGCCTGCCAGGCGACGATGCCCAGCGCGGTCGACAGCACCAGCATCACCAGCAACGCGGTCGACAGTGCCCAGCGGTGCCGGTGCACGTACTTTTGCACGCGGTAGCCGACGCTCTGCGGTCGCGCCTGCACCGGCTTGCCGTCGCGGTAGCGCTGCAGGTCCAGCGCCAGCGCCTCGACCGAGGGATAGCGCTGCTCCGGACGCTTGGCCAGCGCCTTGAGCACGATGTTGTCGAGATCACCGCCAAGTTCGCGCGCGCGCCGGCGCAGGGCATGCGGATCGGGCGCGCCGGCTTCGGCGCTGCGTTGCAGCGTCGCCGAGGGCCGCAGCGGGTCGGCGGTCAGGATCACCTCTTCCCACTCGGCATCGGTCTGGCGCTTGAGTCGATAGGGCTTGGCGTCGGTCAGCAGTTCGTACAGCACTACGCCCAGCGAATAGACGTCGGTCATGGTGGTGACCGGCTCGCCGCGGATCTGCTCGGGCGCGGCGTAGTGCAGGGTGAACGTGCGCAGGCCGGTGCGGGTGTGGTCGGGCGCGAATTCGCTGGTATCGAGCAGCTTGGCGATGCCGAAATCGAGCAGTCGCACCTCGTCCAGCGGCGTGACCAGAATGTTGGACGGCTTCAGGTCGCGGTGCACGATCAGGTTGGCGTGGGCGTGGCTGACCGCGTCGCAGGTCTGCAGGAATAGTTGCAGGCGCGCGCCCAGTGCCAGCGTGCGCGCCCGACACCAGTCGGTGATCGGTTCGCCCTCGACGTACTCGAGCGCAAGGTAGGGTTGGCTGTCGCCGCTGATGCCGGCATCGAGCAGGCGCGCGATATGCGGATGCTCGAGCCGGGCGAGGATCTGGCGCTCGCGGGTGAAGCGCAGGCGCAGGTTGGGGTCGGTCAGACCGGGCCGCAGCAGTTTCAGCGCGACCCGGCGCTGGTAGAGGCCGTCGGCACGCGCGGCCAGCCAGACCTGGCCCATGCCACCCTCGCCGAGCATCCGCTCCAGGCGATACGGACCGACCAGCACTCCGGGACGTGCGCCAGGCAACGGTGCCACCAGTGGCTGCGCGAGGAAATCCTCGCGCTCCTGCTCCAGCGCCATCAGCGATTCGAGATCGTCGGCCAGTTGCGGATCCTCGTCACGCAGCAGTGCCAGGCTGCGCGCGCGCGCGGACGAATCCAGCTCGAACATCGCATCGAGCAGTGGGGACAGCCGTTGCCAGCGTTCGGCGTCCACGGGCGATGCCGGCTAGCTGTCCTTGAGCGACGCCAGCAGGTACAGCCGTGCCTTCTGCCAGTCGCGACGGATGCTGCGCTCGGAGCGCTTGAGCAACGCGGCGATTTCCAGCTCCGACAGGCCGGCGAAATAGCGCAGCTCGACGACCTGCGCCAGCCGCTCGTCGACCGCGGCCAGCCGGGTCAGCGCGGTGTCCAGGCCGAGGGTTTCCTCGTCCAGGCGCAGGCCGCCTTCGATGTCCTCGGGCAGGTCGGTGACGCGGTGCAGGTCGCCGCCGCGCTTCTGCGCCATGCGCTGGCGGGCGTAGTCGACCACCACGCTGCGCATCGCCGAGGCGGCGTAGGCGAAGAAGTGGGCGCGGTCATCGAACTGTGCGGTCTGGCGGCCGATCAGCTTGAGGTAGGCCTCGTGGACCAGCGCGGTGGCGTCCAGTGTCTGCGCCTGCTGGCCGGCGAGCTGGCGCCGCGCCATCGCATGCAGTTCCTGGTAGAGCGTGGCGAGGACGCGATCAAGCGCGCCGCGGTCGCCTTCGCGCGCGGCGTCCAGCCACTGGGTGATCTCGGCGGTATCAGCCATCGCACTTCCTTGAAGGCGACCCATCGAAGGCGGACCCAAAATATAGCCCGAATGTCTGGCCGCGGTGTGATCCGGTTTGCGTTGTCGCGCCGCGCTCAGCGCTGGCAGTGCCCGCACCAGACGGTCGCGCGCTGGCCGATCCAGGCCTGCTTCAGCGTCCGGCCGCAGCGCGGGCAGGGCGCGCCGCCGCGACCATAGGCCGACAGCTCCTGCTCGAAGTAGCCCGGCGCGCCATCGGGACTGATGAAGTCGCGCAGGGTGGTGCCGCCGCGGGCGATGGCCTGCGCCAGGATCGCCTTCACCGCATCGGCCAGCAGTCCATAGCGTTCGCGCGAGACCCGCCCGGCGGCGCGCAGCGGAGAGATGCCGGCGGCGAACAGCGCCTCGGCGGCATAGATATTGCCAACTCCGACCACGATCCGCTGGTCCATCAGGAAGGTTTTCACCGCCGCGCTGCGGCCGCGGCTGCGGGTGAACAGGTAATTTCCATCAAAAGCCGTCCCATCGCAGGCGTCCGACAGCGGCTCCGGGCCGAGGTCGCGCAGCAATGGGTGGGTTTCCCCCGGTCCCTGCCACAGCAGGCAGCCGAAGCGGCGCGGATCGTTGAAGCGCAGCAGGCGACCGCTGTCCAGGGCAAGGTCGACGTGGTCGTGCGCCGTGACCGGGGTGTCCGCCGGCAGCACCCGCAGGCTGCCGGACATGCCCAGGTGCAGCAGCGCGCTGCCGGCGGCGGTGTCCAGCAGCAGGTACTTGGCGCGCCGGCGCACGGCGTCGATCCGTTGCCCCGGCAGCAACGCGCGGATTTCCGGCGGGATCGGCCAGCGCAGGTCGGGACGGCGCAGCGTGACCGCAGCCACGCGTCGGCCTTCGAGATGCGGCGCCAGGCCGCGGCGGGTGGTCTCGACTTCGGGCAGTTCTGGCATCGACGCAGGGTGGGGTGCCGGCCCCGGCGGCACAAGCTTCAGACGAGTGGACGCCGAAAGTGTGAACGCCATGTGCTCCATACGTGCCCGAATAGGTGGATTTCGGAGCGGGCGCTGGCATCATGCACGTGGGACAAAAGCTTCGCCGTCCCATCCCGTTTCCCGGAGTCCGCAATGCCCGCTTCCCTGCTCGATTTCCTCGCCGGTGGTTTGGTCCAGGCCGGCTGGGGCACCTTGGCGCTGTACCTGCTGATCGCGACCCAGATCACCATCTTCTCGGTGACACTGTACCTGCACCGCAGCCAGGCCCATCGCGGTGTTGACTTCCATCCCGTGCTCGCGCATTTCTTCCGCTTCTGGACCTGGCTGACGACCTCGATGGTCACCAAGGAGTGGGTCGCGATCCACCGCAAGCACCACGCCAAGTGCGAGACCGAGGAAGACCCGCACAGCCCGCAGATCAAGGGCATCAAGACCGTGTTCTGGCGCGGCGTGGAGCTGTACCGCGAGGCGCGCGGCATGCGCGAGGATATGGAGAAGTACGGCAAGGGCTGCCCGGACGACTGGATCGAGCGCCACCTCTACACCCCGCACGCGACCCTGGGCCCGACCCTGCTGCTGTTCGTCAGCTTCGCGCTGTTCGGCTTCGCCGGCGTGGCGCTGTGGGCGGTGCAGATGCTGTGGATTCCGTTCTGGGCCGCGGGCGTCGTCAACGGCCTCGGCCATTGGTGGGGCTACCGCAACTTCGAGACCGACGACACCGCGACCAACCTCACGCCGTGGGGCCTGTGGGTCGGCGGCGAGGAACTGCACAACAACCACCACGCCTTCCCGAGCTCGGCCAAGTTCGCGCTGCGCAAGTGGGAGATCGACATCGGCTGGGGGGCGATCAAGCTGTTCGAGGCGCTGGGCCTGGCCAAGGTGCTGCGCGTGGCGCCCTCGCTCAACGTGCGTCCGAACATCAACGTGCCCGACGCCGACACGCTGAAGGCGCTGCTGGCGATCCGCTTCCAGGCGATGACCGACTACCAGCGCAACGTGCTCAAGCCGGCGCTGTACGAGGAAGCCGGCGCGGCCGGTGCCAGGTTGCGCGCGCTGTTGCCGCGCAAGCTGCGCAAGGGGCTGGCCGACGACGGCCGCTGGCTCAAGCCGGACGCGCGCCAGCAGCTGCAGGCCTGGGTCGCGCAGCGGCCGCGCATCCGTGCGCTGGTCGAGCACCGCGCCCGCCTGACTGCAGTGCTGGAGGCGCGCAGCCAGAACGCTGCCGACACACTGCACAACCTGCAGGCCTGGTGTCACGAGGCCGAGAGCAGCGGCATCCGCGCGCTGCAGGAGTTCTCCGCGCGGCTGAAGGGTTATTCGCTGCAATCCGTGCGTGCGTAGCCGCGAAACCCCGCGTTTGCCTGCAAACAGGAAGCCCGGCCGTTACTGGCCGGGCTTTTTTGTCTGTGCGTGCGTGATTCCGCTGGCCGCCACCGCGCAGATCCATGCCTCCAGCGACTATCTGGCACGCATGGATGCCGATCACGATGGCAGGATCTCGCTGACCGAATACCAGGACTGGCTGAGCTACGCCTTCAACGCCATGGATCGCGACCACGACGGCGTGCTGTCGCTGGCGGAATTGCCCGGCGGCCGCGGGACACCGATCACGCGCAGCGAGCATCGCGAACGCCTCGCCGCCGCCTTCCGCCACCAGGACCGCAACGGCGATGGTTCCCTCGACACCCGCGAGCTCGCTGCGCCGCCGCGATAACCCGATGCTCCGGCGCGCGCTCAACGCGCCGAATGCCCGCTCTGGTCGTAATCGCGCTGCGCGAACAGGTCCGGCCGGATCAGTTCGACGAACGCGCGCGCCTGCGCACTCAGGTGTTTGCCCTTGCGCGCCACCACACCGTAACTGCGTGACGGGAAGTACGCCGACAGCGAGCGCACCGCCAGGCGCGCGCGGTCGGCGTCGGTCAGGCAGATCGCGGTGACGATCGAGATGCCCAGGCCCATCGCCACGTACTGCTTGATCACCTCCCAGCCGCCGACCTCCAGCGCCACCGTGTAGGGCACGCGGTTGCGCTGGAATACCAGGTCCACCATGCGATAGGTGGTCAGCCGCTGTGGCGGCAGGATCAGGCCGTAGGGCGACAGGTCCTCGAGCCGCAGTTCGGGTTTGTCGGCCAGCGGATGCCCCGGTGGCACGATCAGCATCGGTTCGAAGCGGTACACCGGTGCGTAATCCAGGTCGGCCGGCACCTCGAGCATCGAGCCGACCGCGAAATCGACCGCGTCCGAGCGCAGCAGGTCCAGACCGCCGGCGCCGGTGACGTTATGCAGGTGCAGACGCACGTCCGGATGGCGCTCGCGGAAGGCTTCGACGATGCCGGGCAGCAGGTAGAGGATGGTCGAGGTGCCGGCGGCAATGTCGAGCTCGCCGGCATCGAGCCCGCGCACCTGTTCGCGGAACGCCACGGCGAGGCCGTCGATGCCCTCCACCAGCGGCCGCGCCAGCGCGTACAGCGCCTCGCCCTCGCGGGTCGGCAGCAGCCGGCGGCCGCTGCGCTCCAGCAGCCGCACCCCGAGTTCCCGCTCCAGTGCCTGCAATTGCAGGGTCACGGCCGGCTGGCTGAGGTATAGCGCCTCGGCCGCGCGCGATACCGAGCCCAGTCGCGCGACCTGGCAGAACGCCCGCAGTGGCTTCAGGCGGTCGGCCTTGTAGGCGAAACGGGGGGCGGCGGCGACACGCTCGGCCATATCCTATGCCAGGTATAAGTTCTGCAAATGGTATGCATTGATAAAACTGGATTGTCAAATACAGTACCCAAGCGGATGGTGTTGCTCCACGGGTTGTAAAAGGATAAGGGCATGGCAGCAGTGCTGCAGGCGGAGGGCAGGGACGAGGCTGCGGTCGAGGTCACCCGCAGCCTGCCGGAACAGCGAGATCAGCAGAACCTACAGAGTACCAACGGCGGTTGATCAACGCTGCCCCGCGATTCCCGCGGCTGATCCGCTCAGCAACCGCTCGCCGACACCGGCGAACTTGAGCCCCACCTGCGCGACGCGATCGTCGCGCAGGCTGCGCACCACCAGGATCGCGCGACGACCGAGCGCCAGCCGGTCGCCGATCTGGGGTTGCTCGTCGAAACGCTGGTCGAACAACTGCGCCGCGGTCGCCGCCGCGAACCGCGACGGGATCGCCAGCCCGTAGAACTTCGCCAGCGCACCCAGCGGCGCGTCGCCGGGCAAGGTGAACAGGCCGAAGGTGTCCTGCTCGGCGGCGCGCGCATCGCCACCGTCGGCGAACAGCCAGTCCAGCCGCGGCGCCTGTCCGCCCGGCGCAATGAAATACGCGTAGTCGTGCGCGGCCAACGCGCCGCTGTCTTCCGGCAACAGCACCTGGCCTTCGCGGACCACCATCGCCAGCCGTACCCGACCGGGCAATGCGGCACCGCGCAACACGGCGCTGCCGGGCGCGACGCGATAACCCACCATCTCGTATTCGAGTTGCCCGGGCAGGTCGAGCTGGATGCGGCGGGTGTTGGGATCGGCGCGCGGCACCGCCACGCCGAGCCAGTGTGCGACGCGCGCCAGGGTCCAGCCCTGCACCAGCAGCGACACCACCACCCCAACGAAGGCGACGTTGAAGTACAGCCAAGCATTGGGCAATCCGGCCAGCAGCGGGATCGAGGCCAGGAAGATACCGACCGCGCCGCGCAGGCCGGTCCAGGAGATGAAGGCGATTTCCGCCACGCGGTAACGAAACGGCAGCAGGCACAGCAACACCGCCACCGGCCGCGCCACCAGCATCAGGAATGCGGCCACGCCCAGCGCCGGCCACAGGATCGGCCACAGCGCGTGCGGCGTGGCCAGCAGGCCGAGCAGCAGGAACATGATCAGTTGCGCGAACCAGGTCACCGCGTCCTGCAGCGACAGCACCTGGTTGCGCGCGCGCAGCGGCCGGTTGGCGACGACGATGCCGGCGAGGTAGACCGCAAGGTAGCCGCTGCCCTGGATCAGGTTGGTGAGCGCAAACAACCCCAGCGCGCCGGCCAGCGCCAGCCATGGGTGCAGGCCGGCCGGCAGGTCGTACTTGTTGAGCGCGGCCACCAGCAGGCGTCCGCCGCAATAGCCCATTGCCAGCCCCGCGCCACCGGACCACAGCATCTGGATCGCGATCGCGGCGATACCGCCTTCGTGCCGACCCGCGACCCAGGTGGTCAGTGCGATGGTCAGGAACACCGCGACCGGATCGTTGCTGCCGGACTCGATCTCCAGGGTCGCGCCGGTGCGCCGCTCCAGGTGCAAGCCGCCGGCGCGCAACAGGAAGAACACCGCCGCCGCGTCGGTGGAGGCGACGATGGTGCCGAGCAGGAACGCCTGCAGCGGCGGCAGGTCGAGCAGTTTCGACGCCGCCACCGCAGTCAGCCCGGCGGTGATCAGCACGCCGACGCTGGCCAGAAGCACCCCCGGCGCAACGCTGCCGCGCACCTGCGCGGCGCGCGTGCGCAGGCCGCCGTCGAACAGGATGATCGCCAGCGACAGCGAACCGACCAGATAAGTGAAACGGGTGTCGTCGTAGTGGATGCCGCCCGGGCCGTCGACGCCCAGCGCAACGCCCAGCAGCAGAAACACCAGCAACAGCGGCGCGCCGAAGCGGCGTGCCAGCAGCGACGAGGCGATACCGGCGAGGATCAGCAGCGCGCCGCCAAGCAGGCGCAGGTCGATCGCGTGCAGACTTTCCAGGCGCGGCCTCCGGTGAGGGTGGCGGGCCAGTCTAGCGCGCGTTGGTGATGCGGCTTCGTGACTGCCGCGGCCTTGCCCCGGGCATGTCAGGCGGCGAGCGGCGTCACCCCGCGATCCAGGCGACGGTAGCCCAGCGCCTCGCTCAGGTGCGCGGTGGCGATATGCGGGCTGTTGGCGAGATCGGCGATGGTGCGCGCCACGCGCAGGATGCGATGCATCGAACGCGCGCTCAGCTGCAGCGCATCGATCGCGCGCTCCAGCAGCGCCTGGTCGTGCGCATGCAACCGGCACGCGGCCATGGTTTCGGACTGTGTCAACTGCGCGTTGGGCTTGCCGGCGCGGGCATGCTGCAAGGCGCGCGCGGCCTCGACGCGGCTGCGCACGCGGTCGCTGCTCTCGCCGTCCGGCGCGTCCGGGCGCAGCTCGGCCGGCGGCAGGCGTGGCACGTCGACATGCAGATCGATGCGATCCATCAACGGCCCAGAGATCTTGGCGCGATAGCGCTGGATGCTGTCGGCGTTGCAGCGGCAACGTCCCGATGGATCGCCGGCCCAGCCGCAGGGACACGGATTCATTGCCGCCACCAGCTGGAAGCGCGCCGGGAATTCGCTCTGCCGCGCCGCACGCGAGATCGTGACCACGCCCGATTCCAGCGGCTCGCGCAGTACCTCCAGCGCACGCCGGTCCCATTCCGGCAATTCATCGAGGAACAGCACGCCGTTGTGTGCCAGCGAAATCTCGCCGGGCCGCGGCTCGGCGCCGCCGCCGACCAAGGCCACCGCGCTCGCGGTGTGGTGCGGCGACCGATACGGCCGCTCGCGCCAACGTGCGGGATCCAGGCCGCGACCACTGACCGACGCGATTGCCGCGGCTTCCAGCGCCTCGGCCTCGCTGGCTTCCGGCAACAGGCCGGTCAGGCGCGAGGCGAGCAGGGTCTTGCCGCAACCGGGCGGCCCGATCAGCAGCAGATGATGGCCACCGGCGGCGGCGACCTCCAGTGCGCGGCGCGCATGCACCTGGCCACGCACGTCGCACATGTCCGCACCGCCGCGTTCGCGCCGTGTCGGCAGCGCCACGGCAGCGGGCAATTGCTTGCTGCCCGACAGCGCGCCGCAGACTTCGAGCAAGGTCCGCGCGGTGCTGGCTTCGACCTCGCGCGCCAACGCCGCTTCCGCGCCGTTGCCCAGCGGCACGATCAGCTTGCGTCCGGCCCTGGCTGTGGCCAGTGCCGCCGGCAACACGCCATCGATTGCGCGCAACTCGCCGGTGAGGCCAAGTTCACCGAGGAATTCATAGTCCTGCAATCGGTCCAGCGGAATCTGCCCACTGGCGGCGAGGATGCCGAGCGCGATCGCAAGGTCGAAGCGGCCGCCGTCCTTCGGCAGGTCCGCGGGCGCAAGATTGATGGTGATGCGTCGCGCCGGGAATTCAAACTGCGCGCACTGGATCGCGGCGCGGACCCGGTCCTTGGCTTCGCGCACCGCGGCTTCCGGCAGCCCGACGATCGACATCGCCGGCAGGCCGCCGGCCAGATGCACCTCGACGCGGACGGCGGGCGCGCCTACGCCAACGCGTGCACGGCTGTGCACGAGCGCAATTCCCATGGCGGCGGCTCAGTGCTGGTTCGGTGCGATGGCGAGTTGCGCTTCGAGCTGCTCGACCGCGCGCTGCAGCGCATCGAGCTTCTCGCGTGTGCGCAGCAATACCGCGCGCTGCACATCGAATTCCTCGCGCGTGACCAGGTCGAGCTTGCCCAGGCCGGTCTGCAGCACCGACTTGAAGTTCTGCTGCAGCTCTTCGCGCAGCGAGGAATCGCCGCGCAGGCCTGGCGGCACCAGGCTGCTGAGGCGGCGGGCAAGTTCGTCGATGTGGCTGAGGTCGATCATGGTGATGGCGTTCATCCGTGGGTTCCCTGCGTTGACGCGGCCAGCATGGCCTGCGTCAGGCAGTCGCGCCGTCGGTGCGGACCGCGGCACGGTGTCGGGGATTTCTCACATGGGGCATCCGACAAGGAGCATCCCACATGGCAGTGACGCGTCACTTCATCATGGCGCCGCCGATGGCGCAACCGGGCGCACGACCGGCGGTATGCTGCGTGCATTCCACGTGGAGACGTATCGATGAAGATGATCATGGCGATCATCAAGCCGTTCAAGCTCGACGACGTGCGCGAGGCGCTGTCGGACGCCGGCGTCGCCGGCATCACCGCCACCGAGGTCAAGGGTTTCGGCCGTCAGAAAGGTCACACCGAGCTGTATCGCGGCGCCGAGTACGTGGTCGACTTCCTGCCCAAGATCAAGCTGGAAGTGGCCGTGACCGACGAGCAGGTCGATGCCGTGGTCGAGGCGATCATGCAGGCCGCGGGCACCGGCAAGATCGGCGACGGCAAGATATTCGTGTGGGACCTGGAGCGGGTGGTGCGGATTCGCACCGGTGAGCTGGATGGGGATGCGTTGTGA
>DASZZT010000166.1:0-1743 GCA_035543275.1 Luteimonas sp.
AGCTCGGTGATCGCGCGCTCGTAGCCGCGCTGCCATTTGCTCAGGTGATAGGCGACGTCGGGCACGAAATAAGTGTAGCTGCCGTCGGACTTGCGCATGACGCGGTCCTTGTCATCGCCGAAGTCGGTGCTGCGCAGCCACAGCGCGCCGCCTTCCTCGTAGGTGTGGCCGTGGGCGATGAGTTCGCGCACGGTCTCCTCGACCTTGTCATCGGCGTACAGTGCCGACTCCAGGAAATACACGTCGAAGCCGACGCCGTAGGCGGCAAGATCGGCGTTCTGCTCGCGGCGCAGGTAGGCGACGGCGAAACGGCGGATCGCATCCAGATTGCTGGCGTCTTTTTCGCTGACGACCGCGTGGTCCTCGAACTCGACCGTGTCGCCGCGCAGGTAGGCGTTGGCCACGTCGACGATGTAGTCGCCGCGGTAGCCGTCCTCCGGCCAGCCGGGGTCGTCTGGTGTCTTGCCGAGCGCGCGCGCCTGCACCGATTTGGCCAGCTTGTCAATCTGCGCGCCGGCGTCGTTGTAGTAGAACTCGCGCGCCACGTCCCAGCCGTTGGCGGCAAGCACGCGCGCGATGCAGTCGCCGATCACCGCGGCGCGGCCGTGGCCGACATGCAGCGGGCCAGTTGGATTGGCGGAGACGTATTCGACGCCGGCGCGGTGGCCGTTGCCGGAAGTGTTGCGGCCGTAGCGCTCGCCCTGGGCGTGGATCTCGCGCAGCTGGCGCTGCCAGGCGGCGGGCGCGAGCCGGAAATTGAGGAAGCCGGGGCCGGCGATATCGACTGCGGCGATGTCTTCGTTACCAGGCAGCGCGGCCACCAGCGCCTGAGCGATCGCGCGCGGATTCGACTTCGACGGTTTCGCCAGAAGCATGGCCGCGTTGGTCGAAAAATCGCCGTGGCTGCGGTCCTTCGGCCGCTCGATCACGAAGTCGGGCGTGGCCAGGTCGGCGGGCAGGACGCCATCGGCGCGCAGGCGGTCGATGGCCTGTTTGATCAAGGTGCTGATCAGGGCGCGGAGCTGGGTTTTCACTAAGGCCGCGGGTGTTGCGATGGGCGGTCATTGTAGCCGAGCGGCTACACCCAGCCGCGCAGCGAGAACACCCGCCCGCGACAGAGCCACAACGCGCCGCCGCGCGCGACAGGGCATGGCTGCGGGCTGTTTGAACCCTCAGATCCACCCGCGCGCCGCCAGCGACACCGGTGCACCATCGCCAATCACGAAATGATCGAGCAGGCGGATGTCGACCAGCGCCAACGCCTGCTTCAAGCGCGCGGTGACGGCGCGGTCGGCGGCGCTGGGTTCAGCGCTACCGCTGGGATGGTTGTGGCCGACGATCACCGCGGCGGCGTTGTGCGCCAGTGCGCGCCGCACCACTTCGCGCGGATGCACTTCGGCTCCGTCGACGGTGCCGCGGAACAGCTCCTCGAACGCCAGCGCGCGATGGCGGGTGTCGAGGAACAGCACCGCGAACACCTCGTGCGGATAGCTGCGCAGGCGCTGGGCGAAATAGCGTCCGGCGGCGGCGGGATCGGTCAGCGCTTCGCCGCGTTCCAGGCCGGCGGCGAGATGGCGGTTGCCCAATTCCAGCGCGGCGGCGAGCGCACACGCACGCGCCGGGCCGAGTCCGGGCAATCCGGCCAGCGCCGCGGGCGTGCGATCCAGCAGCGCGCGCAGCGGGCCGTGCGTGTTCAGCAAGTCGCGCGCCGTGGCCACCGCATCGCGGCCGCGCAGGCCGGAG
>DASZZT010000167.1:0-8173 GCA_035543275.1 Luteimonas sp.
TAGCGCAGGCCGATGGCGACGGGGATGGGCTTGAACATAGCGGACTATGGTGCCATCGATGCGTCTGGCCGCGAAGCAGCATGCCGTTGCGCAGCCAGACGCAGTTCACGCCGTAGCGCAGCCGGCAGCGTATCCGGCCACCAGTGCAGGCGCATGACGCGGCCATCGGCATCGCGCCAGCGCAGGAAAGCGAGCGGACCACGCCACTGCACGGCGACCGCATCGATCGCGCGCCCGTCCAGCACGACCGGACTGCCATCGACTGGCCAGACCAGGCTTCGCAGTGCCCTGCTCGCTTCAAGCCGCGCGAGCTGGGCGCCATAGACCAGCATGGCAAGCGCAAGTGGCAATGCCCACCAGCGCGGCATCTCGGATGCGATCACTGACATTGCCGCCAGCACTCCGAGCGCACACAGCGCCGCGATCAGCCAGCGCGACGGTCGCCACTCAAGCCGGCAAGGCACGGATCTGCTGGACGAGTGCGTCGAGTGCGGCATCGGGGGCAGTCTCATGGCCGAGGAACCAGCGCCAGAGCCTATCGTCTTCGCAGTCCAGCAGCCGTAGGAAAACGCCGCGTTCGGATTCGGAAGCCATCGCCCATTCGCGATCGAGCCAGCGCGTCAGCAGTTGGTCGAGCTCGCGCATGCCGCGCCGACAGCGCCAGCGCAGGCGGCGCAGCTCTGGGTCGTCCGTCACGATCGCGGCGTCAGCCGCGCCGCGCCAGCATCAACTGCTTGATCTCGCCGATCGCCTTGGCCGGATTCAAGCCCTTCGGGCAGGTGCGGGTGCAATTCATGATGGTGTGGCAGCGATACAGCTTGAACGGATCCTCGAGGTCATCCAGCCGCGCACCGGTGTCTTCATCGCGCGAGTCGATGATCCAGCGATAGGCCTGCAGCAGCACCGCCGGGCCGAGATAACGTTCGCCGCTCCACCAGTAGCTCGGGCACGCCGTGCTGCAGCAGGCGCACAGGATGCATTCGTAGAGCCCGTCGAGCTTGGCGCGATCTTCCTTCGACTGCAGCCGCTCGCGGTCCGGCGGCGGCGCGCTCTGGGTGCGTATCCACGGCTTGATCGATGCGTACTGCGCGTAGAAATGCGTGAGGTCTGGAACCAGGTCCTTGACCACCGGCATGTGCGGCAACGGATAGATCGGCACCTCGGCCTTGCCGCAGTCGGCGATCGCTAGCGTGCAGGCGAGTGTGTTGGTGCCGTCGATGTTCATCGCGCAGCTGCCGCAGATTCCTTCGCGGCAGGAACGGCGGAAGGTCAGCGTCGGGTCGATCTCGTTCTTGATCTTGATCAGCGCGTCCAGGACCATCGGCCCGCAACTGTCGAGGTCGACCTCGTAGGTGTCCATGCTGGGATTGCGTCCATCCTCGGGATTCCAGCGATAGACCTTGAAGCTGCGCGTGCGCTTGCTGCCTGCGGCGGCAGGAAAGCGGCGCCCCGGCTGGACCTGCGAGTTCTTCGGGAGGGTGAATTCAGCCATCGTCGTCCTCAGTCGCCGCGGGGCTGCGCAAGGTTGCGCAACCAGCCGCCGCCCAACACGAAACGGGGAAAGGTAATGAATTGCTCGGCGAACACGCGGGCGATGAAATCGCCGGGCCCGGCAAACGGCGCCGGCGCCTCGCGTTCGCGCTTGTGCCCGACGCCTTGCGCGGCAAAAGCGAGGATCACGAGCCCGAACGCGATCGCAGCGCCGATCCACAACCCATGCCAGGCGAGATTCAATGTGGCCAGTACACCGGCGATCAATGCAGGCACGGCGACGATGTGGATCATCAGGTTGACGCGATCGCGATGCGCGGCCGGGTAACCGCGCCACTGCCATGCCAGCAAGCCGCCATCGCGCTGCATCGCCATCGCCTCAGTAGACCCGCGGCTTCGGCGGCACCACGTCGACCTCGTCGTCGAGCGTGTACAGGTGCACCGGACGATAGTCGATGCGGGTGGCACCCTCGTCGCCGACCCAGCACAGGCTGTGCTTCATCCACTGTGCGTCGTCGCGGTCGGGGAAATCCTCGCGCGCATGCGCGCCGCGCGATTCGGTGCGGTTCTCGGCCGAGACGATCGTCGCCAGCGCCTGGCCGAGCAGGTTCTGCAGCTCGAAGGTCTCGACCAGGTCCGAGTTCCAGACCAGTGAACGGTCGGAAACCTTCACATCGGCAAACGATGCATTGATCTCGCGGATTTTCTTGACGCCTTCCGACAAGGTCTCGCCAGTGCGGAATACCGCGGCGTCGGCCTGCATCGTGCGCTGCATGTTGTTGCGGATCCCGGCGGTGGACATGCTGCCGTTGGCGTTGCGCAGGCGGTCGAGATTGGCCAGCGACTTGTCGCAGGCGTCCCTGGCCAGCTTGGAATGCGAAATGCCCGGCTTGATCGTCTCGGCGGCGCGGTTGGCGACCGCACGACCGAACACCACCAGGTCGAGCAGCGAGTTGGAACCGAGGCGGTTGGCGCCGTGTACCGACACGCAGGCGCCCTCGCCGATCGCGTACAGGCCGGGCACCACCGCATCCGGATCGCCGTTCTTCAACTGCACGACTTCGCCGTGGTAGTTGGTCGGAATGCCGCCCATGTTGTAGTGCACGGTCGGCAGCACCGGGATCGGCTGCCTGGTGACGTCGACGTCGGCGAAGATCTTCGCGGTCTCGGCGATGCCCGGCAGCTTCTCGTAAATGTCCTTCGGATCGAGATGCGTGAGATCGAGATTGATGTGGTCCTTGTGCTCGCCGACGCCGCGGCCCTCGCGGATCTCGATGGTCATCGAGCGTGACACGACGTCGCGCGAAGCCAGATCCTTGGCGTTCGGCGCGTAGCGCTCCATGAAACGCTCGCCGTTGCTGTTGCGCAGGATGCCGCCCTCGCCGCGCACGCCTTCGGTGATCAGCATGCCGGCGCCGTACACGCCGGTCGGATGGAACTGCACGAATTCCATGTCCTGCAGGCCCAGGCCGGCGCGCAATGCCATGCCGCCGCCGTCCCCGGTACAGGTATGCGCCGAAGTGCAGCTGAAATACGCACGGCCGTAACCACCGGTCGCCAGCACCACGCCCTGCGCGCGGAACAGGTGCAGCGTGCCCTCGGCCATGTCCAGCGCCAGCACGCCCTTGCAGGCGCCGTCGGCGTCCATGATCAGGTCGAGTGCGAAGTATTCGACGAAGAAGCGCGCGTCGTGCTTCAGCGCTTGCTGGTAGAGCGTATGCAGCATGGCGTGGCCGGTGCGGTCGGCGGCGGCGCAGGTGCGCTGCGCCGGCGGGCCTTCGCCGTATTGGGTGGTCATGCCACCGAACGGGCGCTGGTAGATGTGGCCGTCTTCGGTGCGCGAGAACGGCACACCCTGGTGCTCGAGCTCGATCACCGCGGAGATCGCCTCGCGGCACATGTATTCGACCGCGTCCTGGTCGCCGAGCCAGTCGCCGCCCTTGATGGTGTCGTAGAAATGCCAGCGCCAGTCGTCCTCGCCCATGTTGCCGAGCGCAGCCGAGATGCCGCCCTGCGCGGCCACGGTGTGCGAGCGCGTCGGGAACACCTTGGTGATGCACGCGGTCTGCAGGCCCTTCTGCGCCAGGCCGAAGGTGGCACGCAGGCCGGCACCACCGGCGCCGACCACGATCATGTCGTACTTGTGTTCGGTGATTTTATAAGCGGTGGGGTTGTAGGCGTTGGTCATTGACGGCTCTTCAAGAAGCGGGCTCACGCCAGTAGGGCGATGCGGCCGATCGCATACAGCGACGCAAGCGCGCCGAGCACGCAGGCCAGGGTGACGAGGAGCTGCAGCGTGACCTCGGCCGCGCGCTGGTGCACGTAGTCCTCGATCACCACCTGGATGCCAAGTTTGGCGTGCCAGAACAGCATCAGCACCAGCAGCGCCAGCACGATCGCGTTCCACGGTTTGGCCAGTGTTGCGTGCACCGTCGTCAGGTCCGCGCCAATCAGCGAAACCAGCATGCCAAGCACCCAGGCAACGAGCGGAACCAGGAAGATCGCGGTCACGCGCTGCCACCAGAAATGGCCGGTGCCGGACTTGGCCGAACCCAGCCCGCGTGCGCGTTGCAACGGATTGCGGAATCCGGTCATGCCAAACCTCCGCCCAGGGCGACGAACCAGATCGCCGCGGTCAGCACCACGGTCAGCACCGCGACGGTCCAGCCGGAGCGGTAGAACTCCGGGATCTCGAATCCCCAGCCGACATCCCACAACAGGTGGCGGATGCCGTTGAGCAGGTGGTAGACCAGCGCCAGCGAGAAGCCGAACAGCACGATCCTGCCGAACGGCGAGGCCAGGCAGTCGGCGGCGCGGACATAGGCATCGCCGCCGGCAGCCACCGCCAGCAGCCACCAGGCCAGCGCGAACGCGCCGAAAGTGAGGATCACGCCGCTGACGCGATGCAGGATCGACATCGTCATAGTGATCTGCCAGCGATAGACCTGCAGATGCGGTGACAGGGGACGTTCGCGGGTCGCCATCGGCAGCTCGTCCTTTTGATTCGCAAAAAAACCAAAAAACAACGACAACTCAGAAATCGACGCAGCGACCGTTCTTTTCCCAGTCGCCATAACGGGTCGGATCGAGGCCGTCGCGGCCGCCGATCTCGTTCGCCACGGGCGCCTGCTTGAGCGGAGCCGGTGCCGGTTCGGGCAGCGGCAGGGACTCGGGGGCGGGAACGGATTGGCCTATCATCTTGGCATTCACAGCCTGCGAAGTTTAAGTCCCACTCCCATGGCCCACAACCGGCAGCCTGCATCGAACCACGAATTCACCCTGCCCGGCCATCGCGTCCTGGCCCTCGAAGGCCGCGATGCTGCTGCGTTTGCGCAGGCGCAATTCATGAACGATGTCGCCGGATTGAACGTCGGACACTGGCAATGGAGCGGCTGGCTGACGCCGAAAGGACGGCTGATTGCGCTGTTCGCGCTGTTGAAGCTGGATGAGCAGATGTTATGGCTGCTGCTCCCGGATGCCGATCCGGCCGAGTTCGCAGCCGCGCTGCAGCGCTTCGTATTCCGCAGCAAGGTGAAGCTGGAATCGTGCGGAGACCTGATCGTCAGCGGCTCGTTTTCCATCCCGACGCAGGCCTCCGCCTCGCAGGTCGCGGGCGATGCCGGCAACGGGATCGAACTGGACATGGGCGGCGATGGTGGGCCGCGCGGCTTGCGGATCGGCGCCAACTCGACAGCGTCTTTGTCACCGGATGAGGCCAGTCGCTGGGCAGCATTCGACCTCGAACATGGCCTGCCGCGCTTGCCACCTGCACAAGCCGGGCAATGGACCCCGCAGCAACTCTCGCTCGATCGGCTGCGCGCGTTCAGTGTCAAGAAGGGGTGCTATCCCGGGCAGGAGATCGTGGCGCGCACGCATTTTCTCGGGCAGGCGAAACGCGGACTGGCCTTGCTTGAAGCAGATGGCGCGATTGCCGTCGGCAGCAATGTGCGCGACGGGGAACGTGCCCTCGGCACGATCGTCAGCGCGAGCGGCGATCGCGCATTGGCGGTGCTGCCGCTGCAGCGCGATGCCGCTGCGCTGAATATCGACGACATCGCGCTGCGCGAAATCCCGTTGCTCGGCGGCCTCGCCCGCTAGCTGGCGTTAGCCTTTGGCCAACGCGTCCGCCGCCGCGATGATCTGTTCCTCCGACGGAATCACCAGGAACGCCGCGCCTGCCAACGGCGTGAACGTATCCGCGCCGACGATGCGCTTGAGCGGCTTGGCGCCGAATCCTGCCTCGGTGATCGCGGTGATGATGCCCTCGCCCACGCCCGCGCTGTGGCGGCCTTCGTCGACAACCAGGATGCGCTTGCACTCGCCCGCGTGTTTCGCGATTGCCTCCTCGTTCAGCGGCACCAGCCAGCGCAGGTCGACCACGCGCACCTTCCAGCCGTGCTTCTTCTCGATCGCACGCGCGGCGCGCAGGCTCATCGGCACGCCGTTGCCGAAGCTGAAGATCACGCAATCCTTGGCATCGGCGTTGTAGATGCGCTCTTCACCCAGCAGCAATGCCTGCTCCGGCGTCGGATAGTTGGTGAGCCACTGGCCATCGCCGGGCGCGTACAGGTCTTTCGCCATGTACAGCGCGATCGGTTCCAGCAACGCGCAGACGCGTCCGTCGACCTTGGCCAGCGCCGCCAGTGTGCGCAGCATCATCGCCGCATCGTCGCCGCGCGACGGGCAACCGACGATGAGCCCGGGGATGTCACGCAGCGCGGTGATCGAATTGTCGTTGTGGAAATGACCGCCGAAGCCGCGCTGGTAGCCGAGCGAGGCGATGCGCATGACCATCGGGTTGCGGTACTGGCCGTTGCTGAAGAACTGCAGGCTCGCCGCCTCACCGCGAATCTGGTCGCAGGCGTTGTGGAAGTACGCCAGGTACTGGATCTCCGGCAGCGGCAGCATGCCCAGGTTGGCGTAGCCCTGCGCCAGACCCAGGATGATCGTTTCATCGAGCAGCGTGTTGAACACGCGCTTGTTGCCGAATGCCTTGTGCAGGCCCTTGGTGACGGTATAGACGCCACCCTTCTGCGCCACGTCCTCGCCGAACAGCAGCGCTTCCGGGTACTTGCAGAACAGGTCGTGCAGCGCCTGGTTGATCTGGATCGCGAGGTGCTTGGGCGCCTGCTTCTCCGGCAATTTCGCCTCGCCACCGAACACGACCGCGCGCTTATCGGCGAAGTCGAAACGCGTGGCTTCTGCCTGCACCTTGTCCGGCGTGTACGGCGCCAGTGGGGCCATCACGTCCGCGAGGTCTGTCAGGCGCGGGCGGCGGTCGGCATCTTCCGCGGCAGCGAAGCACTTGCGGCGGGTGCCTTCGTACAGGGCGAGAATCTCGTCCTTCGACATCGATCCGGATTCGAGCGCGATCGCAGCGCTGCGCAGCAACGGGTCGCCTGCTTCCACCGCGACCAATTCCTCGATCGAGCGCCACTCAATCTCGAAATCGGTACCAGCGTGCCCCATGATCCGCGTCGTGCGCAGGTGCAGGAAGGTGGGACGACGGGTGCGGCGGCAATGCTCGACCGCGCGCTGCACATCGCCGTAACCCACAGCGATATCCAGACCATCGGCGTAGAAATAATCCAGGTCCGCGCGTTGCGCGAAATTACGCGCAATCCACCCGGACGGTGTCTTCACCGAGATGCCGATGCCGTTGTCCTCGCACACGAACAGCACCGGCGCCGGCAACTTCTGGTACGCCGTCCATGCCGCCGCATTGAACGCGGTCTGCGCGGTGGCGTGGTTCGAGCCCGCATCGCCGAACGAGCAGATCGCGATGCTGTCCTCGGGAATCGGCAATGCGTGGCCGATGCGCCGGCCCTGTTCGATCGCGACCGCGGTGCCGAATGCCTTGGGTAGATGCGAGGCAATCGTCGAGGTCTGCGGCAACACCCACAGCGGCTTGCTGCCCCAGACCTTGTGGCGCCCACCTGAGGCCGGGTCGTCCTTGCTCGCGGCGAACGACAGCGCCGAATCCATGATCGGATCCATTCCGGGCAGCTTGCGAAAGCGCTCGGCCATGAAGCCGCCGCTGCGGTAATGCAGGAACGCCGGATCGGTATGCCGCGTGAGCCGCGCGACCATCGCATTGCCCTCGTGGCCGCTGGAACCGATCGTGTAGAAGACCTTGTTCTGCACCCGCAGCACGCGCGCCATCAGGTCGAGGTGACGGCTGATCAGCTGCGACTCGAACAATTCGCGGAAGCCACGTGCATCGAGCGCACTGCCATCGAGGATCATTTCGTCCGGCGATGGCCTGGCGTCGGCGCGGCCATTCCAGTCGCGCACGAATTCCTGGAAGTTGACATCGCAGATCTCGGCGCGATTGACGCCTTTCATGCGTGCAGGAATCGATTGGGCGACCACGGACATCGGAAAACTCCGCTCCTCTCTCCGAGAAGGCTTGAACAGAAAAATCAGTCGGACTGCGCGAGCCGTGCAGCCGCTTCTGCGGTGGGCGCCGGCATCGGCACGAATCCGGGCGTCTTGCGAACACGCGCGAGCCAGTCGCGGATTGCAGGATACGGCGCAAGGTCGAAACCGCCGTCGCCGGCGACACCGGTGTACGCGAACAGCGCGATATCGGCAATGCCGTAATCGTCGCCGCTGAACCACGACCGCGTCGAGAGATGGCGTTCCATCACCGCCAACGCCTGATACCCGCGTTCGTGGCATT
>DASZZT010000168.1:0-7710 GCA_035543275.1 Luteimonas sp.
ATCTCCGCCGTCTCGTTGCGCTTCTGGTACTCGTACGAGCTCAACTCCTCGAAGCGCTTCAGGCGCGCGGTGTTCTTGGTCTGCTGGCCCTTGGCGTTCTTGCGAACCCATTCGAGCTCTTTCTTGATCGCCTTCTGGCGCGCGCTCTCGCTCGACTCTTCCTTCTGCAGGCGATCGCGCTTCTGCTCGAGCCAATCGGTGTAGTTGCCCTTGTACGGGTGGCCCGTGCCGCGATCGAGCTCGAGGATCCACTCGGCGGCGTTGTCGAGGAAGTAGCGGTCATGGGTCACCGCGACCACGGTGCCGGCGTAGCGCGCGAGGAACTGCTCCAGCCACTCGACCGATTCGGCATCGAGGTGGTTGGTCGGCTCGTCCAGCAGCAGCATGTCCGGCTTTTGCAGCAACAGCTGGCACAGCGCAACGCGACGCTTCTCGCCGCCCGACAGCTTGCCGATCACTGCATCCCACGGCGGCAGTCGCAGCGCGTCGGCGGCGACGTCGAGCTGGTGTTCGAGCGTATGTGCGTCGCCCGACGCGAGGATCGCCTCCAGCCGCTGCTGTTCGGCGGCGAGCTTGTCGAAGTCGGCTCCGTCCTCGGCGTAGGCCTCGTAGACCTTGTCGAGCGCGGCCTGTGCGCTGAGCACGTCGCCAACGCCTACCTCGACCGCCTCGCGCACGGTGTGCTCCGGGTTGAGCTGCGGTTCCTGCGCCAGGTAACCGATCTTGGTGCCGGGCTGCGCGCGTGCCTCGCCGTTGAAGTCGGTATCCACGCCGGCCATGATCTTCAGCACCGTCGACTTGCCGGCGCCGTTGAGGCCGAGCAGGCCGATCTTGGCGCCCGGAAAGAACGAGAGTGAGATGTCCTTGATGATCTGGCGCTTCGGCGGCACGGTCTTGCTGACGCCGTTCATGGTGAAGATGTATTGCGACATGGGGGCTCCGCAGGGGGTCGGCGGCAGGCTGCACAGGGCAGGGCCGCAGATGGTGTTCGGGATGGAGGAATTATAGCCTCTGCTCCCCGATCCCACGCCGTTGGCGCGCCGCCTCGGCAAGGCGTAGGGCGGGTCTTGACCCGCCATTGACTTGCCCATGTACAAGGCCACTCCAGCAACAACCACAGCCCACAAGCTGGTTTCCTGGCGCGCGGCGGCGCGTTGAAGCGCCATCGCAAGTGGATGTTCTCGCGGCGCGGGTCAAGACCCGCCCTACGTTAAACTGGGCACCTCACGCACCCGTCTGGAGCCCGCATGTTCCCCCGCGATGCCCGTATCGAAGGCTATGACCCCGAACTCGCCCAGGCGATCGCGAACGAGAACCGTCGCCAGGAGGAACACGTCGAGCTGATCGCGTCGGAGAACTACGCCAGCCCGCGGGTGATGGAGGCGCAAGGCAGCCAGCTCACCAACAAGTACGCCGAAGGCTATCCGGGCAAGCGCTATTACGGCGGCTGCGAGTACGTCGACATCGCCGAGCAGCTGGCGATCGACCGCGTCAAGCAACTGTTCGGGGCCCCGCCTTTCGACAATATGTACGCCAACGTGCAGCCGCATTCCGGCTCGCAGGCCAACCAGGCCGTGTATTTCGCGCTGCTGCAGCCCGGCGACACCATCCTGGGCATGTCGCTGGCGCACGGCGGCCACCTGACCCACGGCGCCAAGGTCAACATCAGTGGAAAACTTTTCCACGCGGTGCAGTACGGCGTCGACGCGGCCGGCCTGATCGACTACGACGAGATGCAGCGCCTCGCCACCGAGCACCAGCCGAAGATGCTGATCGGTGGTTTCAGTGCGTACTCGCAGGTGGTCGATTGGGCGCGCATGCGCCAGATCGCCGATTCGGTCGGTGCGATTTTCTTCGTCGACATGGCGCACGTCGCCGGCCTGATCGCCGCCGGCGTCTATCCGAATCCGTTGCCGCACGCACACGTGGTGACCTCGACCACGCACAAGACGCTGCGCGGCCCACGCGGCGGCATCATCGTTGCCCAGGATCCCTCGGAAGAGCTGGTCAAGAAGCTGCAGAGCATCGTCTTCCCCGGCATCCAGGGCGGCCCGCTGATGCACGTGATCGCGGCCAAGGCGGTCGCGTTCAAGGAAGCGCTGGAGCCGGAGTTCACCATCTACCAGCAGCAGGTGGTGAAGAACGCGCAGGCGATGGCCGAGACCATGATCAAGCGCGGCTACAAGATCGTGTCGGGCGGAACCAGGAACCACCTGTTCCTGGTCGACATGATCGGCAAACCCATCACCGGCAAGGACGCCGAAGCCGCGCTCGGCAACGCCCACATCACCGTCAACAAGAACGCGGTCCCGAACGATCCGCAGAAGCCGTTCGTGACCAGCGGCCTGCGCTTGGGCACGCCGGCAGTGACCACGCGCGGCTACAAGGAACCCGAGTGCGTGGCGCTGGCCAACTGGATCTGCGACGTGCTCGACAGCCCGAACGACGACAAGGTCATCAATGGGGTGCGCGAGAACGTGACGAAGCAGTGCAAGCAGTTCCCTGTGTACGGCTGATTCGAGCGAGCCGCATTGCACTGCCCCTTCTGCCAGCACGAAGACACCCGCGTGATCGATTCGCGCGTGTCTGACGACGGTGCGACGATCCGTCGCCGCCGCGAGTGCGAGGCCTGCGGCGAGCGCTTCAGCACGCTGGAAACCGTCGAGCTGAAGCTGCCGATGATCATCAAGGATGACGGCCGTCGCGAACAGTTCGATGCGCGCAAGCTGCGCACCGGTTTCGACCGCGCGCTGCAGAAGCGTCCCGTTCCGGACGAACAGATCGAAGCCGCGGTGCGCGCGGTGGTGCACCAGCTGCGCATGACCACCGAACGCGAAGTCGCCTCGCGCCGGGTCGGCGAATTCGTGATGGCCGAGCTGCGCCAGCTCGATCATGTCGGTTACGTGCGTTTCGCCTCGGTGTACCGCTCGTTCGAGGATGTCGCCGACTTCCGCGAGGAGATCGACCGGCTCGAACGCGATCTTCCCGGCGAAGGGCAACTGCCGCTGCTCGAGGAGAAAAAGGGGTCAGAGTCATTTTTCAACCGGGCCTCCCAGCGCTCGAGTGGCAGCAAAGAAAAATGACTCCGACCCTTTTTTCTTTCTCCGCCATCGACCACGCGATGATGGCGCGCGCGTTGCGGCTCGCCGAGCGCGGCGCGTACACCACGCGGCCCAACCCGATGGTCGGCTGCGTGCTGGCGAAGGATGGCGAGGTCGTCGGCGAAGGCTTTCATGTGCGCGCCGGTGAGCCGCACGCTGAGGTATTCGCGTTGCAGGCCGCTGGCGCGCGCGCGCAAGGTGCGACTGCCTACGTCACCCTGGAGCCGTGCGCGCACACCGGCCGCACCGGACCCTGCGCCGACGCGCTGATCGCCGCCGGCGTGACACGCGTGGTCGGCGCGCTGCGCGACCCGTTTCCGGAAGTCGACGGCAGCGGTTTCGCCAAGCTGGTGGCGGCCGGCATCGTTGTCGAAACCGGCTTGATGGAAGTGCAGGCGCGCGTGCTCAATCGCGGTTTCCTGTCGCGCATCGAACGTGGTCGGCCATGGCTGCGGATCAAGCTGGCGACCAGTCTCGACGGTCGCAGCGCGCTGGCCTCGGGCGATTCGAAATGGATCAGCGGTGAGCCGGCGCGCCTGGACGTGCAGCGCTGGCGCGCACGCTCCGGCGCGATCCTCACCGGCGCCGGAACGGTGCTGATGGACGATCCGCTGCTGACCGTGCGATTGGGCGACGACACCCCATTCGTACCGCCGCTGCGGGTGGTGCTCGATCCGGGCCTGGCCACGGTCGCCCGTGGCCGCATCCGCGAAGGCGATGCGCCGACGCTGTACCTGCACGCGCCGGACGCGCGCATGCCGCGCGGCGTCGACGCGCTGCATGCGCATGTGCCCGTGCGTGCGGGTCTCTTCGACCTCGACGCGGTGCTGCGGCTGCTCGGCGAACGCGGCATCAACGAGGTCCAGGTCGAGGCCGGGGCTACCCTGGCCGGCGCATTCCTGTCCGCGGGCCTGGTCGACGAGCTACTGCTGTACGTCGCGCCGGTGCTTCTCGGCGGGCGCGCGCGGCCGCTGTTCGAAGGACTGCACATCGATGCGATGACGGATCGCCTGCGCATGCGCATCGTCGAGACCCGCCGCATCGGTGACGACGTGCGCGTGCTGCTGCAGCCGGAAAGTGAAAAGGGGTCAGAGTCATTTTTCATGACGTCGCCGCACGTCGCCACGTCTGCTGTCGAAAAATGACTCTGACCGCTTTTCACGTGCATTTGCGGCGCAAGATGTCCTGATGTTCACCGGGCTGATCGAAGGCGTCGGCAGTCTCGCCGCGCGGGACACGCGCGGTGGCGATGCGCGACTACGCATCGCTACCGGGACGCTGCGCTTCGACCACGTGCAGCTTGGCGAGAGCATCGCGGTCAATGGCGTGTGCCTGACCGTGGTCGCGTTCGATGCGGCCGGCTTCGAAGCCGACGCCTCCAACGAAACCCTGTCGTTGACCACACTCGGCACGTTGCCGGTCGGGCGCGCGTTGAATCTTGAACGCGCGATGCGCGCGGACGACCGCCTCGGCGGACACCTGGTCAGCGGCCACGTCGATGGCGTCGGCACGGTGCTGCAGGTGCGGGATGACGCCCGCGCGCAGCGCTGGAAGTTCTCCGTGCCGCCGCCGCTGCTGCGCTACATCGCGCAAAAAGGCTCGATCTGCGTTGATGGTGTCAGCCTCACCGTCAACGCGGTCGATGCCAAGCCATCGGACAGCGCCGGATTCGAGGTCGCGCTGGTGCCGCATACGGTCGCGCACACTGCGTTCGCGCAGACCGCCGTGGGCGATGCCGTCAACCTCGAAGTTGATCTGATCGCGCGCTATGTCGAGAAATTGCTGAGTTCCAGCGAAAATTAACCAAGGCCGTCATTCCCGCCTGTGCGGGAATGACGATCAAAATCATCGAGCCGACATGTCCTTTACCCCCATCCCAGAACTCCTCGAGGAAATCCGCGCCGGCCGCATGGTCGTGATCGTCGACGACGAGGATCGCGAGAACGAAGGCGACCTGATCATGGCCGCCGAACTGGTGCGTCCAGCCGACATCAACTTCATGGTCACGCATGCGCGCGGCCTGGTGTGCCTGTCGCTGATCCGCGAGCGCTGCCGCCAGCTTGGCCTGCCGCCGATGGTGCGTGACAACACCTCGCCGCACGGCACCAATTTCACCGTATCGATCGAGGCCGCCGAGGGCGTCACCACCGGCATCTCCGCGTATGACCGCGCGCATACGATCCGCACCGCGGTGCGTCCGGACGCGCAGCCGAGCGACCTGTCGCAGCCGGGTCATATCTTCCCGTTGATGGCGCAACCCGGCGGCGTGCTCAATCGCGCCGGCCATACCGAGGCGGCGAGCGATCTGGCGCTGCTCGCGGGCTGTGAACCAGCGGGCGTGCTGGTCGAGATCCTCCATCCCGATGGCTCGATGGCGCGACGACCGGAGCTGGAAGCGTTCGCGCGCGAGCACGGCCTGAAGATGGGCTCGATCGAGGACCTGATCCGCTATCGCCTCGCCACCGAGCACACCATCGAGCGCATCGACGCGCGCGATATCGACACCGAACACGGCCCGTTCCGGCTACATACCTATCGCGACCGGCTCAGCCGCACGCTGCATTTCGCCCTGCTGCGCGGCGACGCCGACGCGACGACGCCGACGCTGGTGCGCGTGCACATGCAGAATCCGCTGGCCGATGCGCTGCACTGGCGCCGTGCCGATTTCGGCCCGGCGGTCGGCGACGTGCTCGCCGCAATCGCAGGCGAAGGCGGCGGCGCGCTGGTGCTGCTCGGCGAAGCGCAGGACGCCGATGTATTGCTGTCGCGCATCCGTGAACACCCCGAACCGCAATCACGCGGCGGCGCGCTGGCCGAATGGCGTCGGACCGGCGCCGGCAGCCAGATCCTGGCCGATCTGGGCCTGGGCAAGCTGCGCGTGCTCGGCACCCCGCGCAAGCAGATCGGCCTGGCGGGATTCGGACTGGAAGTGGTCGAGTACGTGGAATTGCCTGCGCGGTAAACTGGCGCCCCTTCCGGATCGGCCGTCCCATGCCCCATTACGAAGGCGACCTGCGCGCCAGCGACGGCGCCCGCTTTGCGATCCTCGCCAGCCGCTGGAACCCGCGCATCACCGATGCGCTGATCGCGGGCGCGCGCAAGGCATTCGCCGACAACGGCGTCGCCGAGGATGCGGTCGATGTGATCCGGGTGCCGGGCGCGTGGGAAATCCCGCTCGCCGCGGCGCGCATCGCAGTCGCGGGGACGCATGCCGCGATCGTCGCGCTCGGTTGCGTGGTGCGCGGCGACACCCGTCATTACGAACAGGTCGCCGACGGTTGTGCCGAAGGATTGATGCGGGTCGCACTCGACTACGGCCTGCCGGTGTGCAATGGCGTGCTCGCGGTCGAGGACCATGAGGACGCGCTGAAGCGCGCCGGCGGCAGCCACGGCAACAAGGGCGAGGAGGCCGCGCTGGTCGCGATCGAGATGGCGCAGCTGCTGGAGCAATTGCCATGAGACATCAACGCAAGGACGGGATCAATCCGGTGGCGCGCTCGCGCGCACGCCGTCGCGCGCTGCAGGCGGTGTATGCGTGGCAACTGTCAGGCGGCACCGCCGGCAGCGTGATTGCGCAATTCGCGCATGAGCAGGCGCACGAGATCGCCGACCTGGAGTACTTCGAGGACCTGGTGCGTGGCGTACTGACGCACACCGGCGAGCTCGATGCCGCGCTTGCGGAGTTCGTCGATCGCGACGTGGAGCAGGTCGACCCGATAGAACGCGCCGCCTTGCGCATCGCCACCTACGAAATGCGCCATCGTCCGGACGTGCCGTATCGCGTCGTCATCAACGAGGCGATCGACACCACCAAGCGCTTCGGCTCCGAGCATGGCCACACCTACGTCAACGGCGTGCTCGACCATGCCGCCGCGGCGTGGCGCGCGGTGGAGTTTGGCGCCGTCCGTTCCAAGTGAGTTTTTCTCCCTCCCTTTCGCAAAGCGAAGGGGAGGGCCGGGGAGGGGTTGCTCTTGGCCGAATTCGACCTGATCGCACGCATCCGCGCCCGCGCACGCAGTCGCGATGATGTGGTGCTCGGCATCGGCGACGACGCCGCGCTGCTGCGCGTGCCTGCCGGCAAGCTGCTCGTGATCGCCACCGACACGCTCAACTCGGGCGTGCACTTTCCGCATGACACAGCGCCCACTGACATCGGCTGGAAGGCGCTGGCGGTCAACCTGTCGGACCTCGCGGCGATGGGCGCGCAGCCAGCGTGGTGCACGCTGTCGCTGTCGTTGCCGCACGGCGATGCAGGTTGGCTGGACGGGTTCCTCGACGGGTTCCTCGCGCTTGCCGATCAACACGGCGTTGCCCTGGTCGGCGGCGACACCACGCGCGGGCCGCTGTCGGTATGCGTGACCGTGCACGGATTGGTTGCGGATGGCATGGCGCTGCGCCGCGACGGCGCGCGCGTCGGCGACGACATCTGGATCACCGGCACGCTCGGCGATGCGGCGGCGGCACTCGTGCAATGGCGCGCGGGTGGCGCAGCGGATCCGGCATTGCGCGCCAGGCTGGACCGGCCGGTGCCGCGTGTCGCGACTGGTCTCGCACTGGCTGGCGTCGCGCACGCCTGCATCGACGTGTCCGATGGGCTGCTGGCCGACCT
>DASZZT010000169.1:0-2950 GCA_035543275.1 Luteimonas sp.
GACGTAGCCGCGCACGCGCACGCCGTCGGCATTGGCGCGTTCGAACACCGGACGGAAACGTTCGATCGACTCGTCGATCGAGGCGTTGATGTTCTTGCGGTTGAAGGCTTCCGACGCGGCGGTGAACACCGCAACCTCATCGGCGCCGACGGCGCGTGCACGCTCATAGCCTTGCTCGTTCGGCACCAGCACCGGATAGCGCACGCCGGGCTTTTTCGCGATGCCGGTGAACACTTCGGCGGCGTCGGCCAGTTGCGGTATCCATTTCGGGCTGACGAAGCTGGTTGCTTCGATGGCCTGCAGGCCGGTCGCGGACAGGCGATCGATCAGCGCGATCTTGTCGGCGGTGGCGATGATCGTCTTCTCGTTCTGCAACCCGTCGCGTGGACTGACCTCGACGATGCGCACGCGTGCCGGCAATGTCATCTCACACCTCCAGTGTCACCAGCACGGCGTCGGCCTCGACGAAATCGCCGGCTGCGGCGCGGACCTCGGCGACCACGCCGTCGCGCGGTGCCTTCAGCGCCAGCTCCATCTTCATCGCCTCGATCACCAGCAGTTCCTGTCCCGCCACGACGGCATCGCCGGGTTGCGCCTTGACCAGCACCACGCGTCCGGGCATCGGCGCCTGTACCCGATTGCCTTGATTGCCCTGCGCCACGCTTTCACGACGATACACCGCGACCGGTTCCAGTGGCAGCCGCTGCAGGCCGTCGTGCACGTCCAGCCGGCCGCCATCGACATGGATGTCGAAACGCCGCGCGTGCCCGTCGAAGCGCGCGCTCAGCGCATGCCCGTGCAGCCGCGCGCCGACGACGCGACGCGTGCCGCCGACGTATTCGATTGCGTAGTCGCCGCCACTACCGTGCGCGAGCAGCTCCAGGCATTCGCCGCGATGCAGGAAGGCGAGGCGGCGCTGGCCGGCGTGACCCAGGCGCCAGCCGTCGGCGAGTGCCCAGGGTGAGGTCGGATCGGGCGAAGCTGCGGCGCGGGCGAGCTCGGCTTTTTCCTGCAGCAGCAGGTGCGCGGTGGCCCCAGCCAGCAGCAGCGCCGCATCGGTGTCGTGCTGCGGCATGAACTCGTCGAGGTGCCGATCGAGATAGCCTGTGTCGATGGTGCCGGCGACGATCGTCGGATGACGCACAAGCCGCTCGAGGAATCCGATATTGGATTTCGGCCCGACGATTGCGCAGCCTGCCAAGGCCTCGCCCATCCGCGCCAGCGCCGAACCGCGGTCGCGATCCCACACGACCAGCTTGGCGATCATCGGGTCATAGAAGATGGTCACGGTATCGCCTTCGACCACGCCGGAATCGATGCGCACATGCGCGTCGGTTGCCGGCAAGCGCAGTGTCTCCAGCTTGCCCGAGGCGGGCAGGAAGCCGGCTTCGGGATCCTCGGCGTACAGGCGTACTTCGATGGCGTGACCGCGCTGTTGCACTGCGTCCTGCGCCAGCGGCAACGCTTCGCCGGCGGCAACGCGCAGCTGCCATTCGACCAGGTCGAGCCCGGTCACGAGTTCGGTGACGGGATGCTCGACCTGCAGCCGCGTGTTGATCTCCATGAAATAGAAGTCGCCACCCGGGGCAACGATAAACTCGACCGTGCCGGCGTTGGCGTAGTCGATCGCGCGCGCCGCCTGCACCGCGGCGGCGCCCATCGTCGCGCGCAGCTCGGGCGTGAGGAATGGCGACGGCGATTCCTCCAGCACCTTCTGGTAGCGGCGCTGTGCCGAGCATTCGCGCTCGTTGAGGTGGATGACATGGCCGTGTTTGTCGCCGAACACCTGGATCTCGATGTGGCGCGGTTGCTGGATGTAGCGTTCCAGCAGCACGCGGTCGCGGCCGAAGGCGCTGGCGGCTTCGCGCTGGCAGCTTTCCAGGTTCGGCAGGAACTCGTCGAGCGAACGCACGACGCGCATGCCCTTGCCGCCGCCGCCGTGCGCGGCCTTGATTATCAGCGGAAAACCGATCCGCGCCGCCTCGCGCGCCAGCAGCTGCGGCGACTGGTCGCTTCCGGTGTAGCCCGGCACCACCGGCACGCCGGCGGCATGCATCAATTCCTTGGCGCCGGCCTTGCTGCCCATCTTGCGCATCGATGCCGCCTTCGGCCCGATGAAGACGATCCCTGCGGCCTCGACCGCATCGGCGAAGTCGGCGTTCTCGCTGAGGAAGCCGTAACCGGGATGGATTGCCTGCGCGCCGGATTGTTTCGCGACCGCAAGAATCGCGTCGCCGCGCAGATAGCTGTCCTGCGGTCGCGGCCCGCCGATCGGATACGCCTCGTCGGCCTGGCGCACGTGCTGCGCGTCGATGTCGGCTTCCGAATACACCGCGACGGTGCGGATGCCGAGCTTGCGCGCAGTGCGGATCACGCGGCAGGCGATCTCGCCGCGGTTGGCGATCAAGATCTTGTTGAACATCAGGTCTCGATCCAGGAAGGTTTGCGCTTGTCGAGGAAAGCGGTCAGGCCTTCCTGGCCTTCCGGTGATACTCGCAGCTTCGCGATCAGCGCGGCATTGTCCGCGTCGTGGTCGCGGTCGGTCTGCGACGCGACCCGTCGTACCAGCGCCTTGGCCGAAGCCGCTGCGATCGGTCCGGCCTTCAGCAGCAGGTCGATCTGGCGCTGCACGGCGGTGTCGAGCGCGGTAGCGTTGACGACGTCGTGCAGCAATCCGATGCGTTGTGCCTCGGCGGCGTCGAATATCTCCGCTGTGGCGAACCAGCGTCGCGCTTGCCGTGCGCCGATCGCGGCGATGACATACGGCGAGATCACCGCCGGCAACAGGCCGAGCTTGCTTTCGGTCAGACCGAACTTCGCTTCCGGCGTGCCGATCGCGATGTCGCAGCAGGCGACCAGGCCGACGCCGCCGCCGAAGGCAGCGCCGTGGACGCGCGCGATGGTCGGCTTCGGCAGTTCGTCCAGGGCGCGCATCAGGCGGGCGAGGGCG
>DASZZT010000170.1:0-6456 GCA_035543275.1 Luteimonas sp.
CACTGATTCCAAGGCGCCGGGCGAGGCGAAGGATGCCGATACGTCCAACGTGTTCCAGCTGTATCGGGCGTTCGGGTCCGCCGACGAAACCGCGGCGATGCGCGCGGCGTTCAATGACGGCATCGGCTGGGGCGACGCCAAACAGAAGCTGTTCGAACGCATCGATGCCGAGGTGTCGCCGTTGCGCGGGCAGTACGAAGCGCTGATCGCCAAACCCGAGGTGATCGAGCAACAACTACGCGATGGCGCGCAGCGGCTGCGCGCGGAGTACGCGACGCCGCTGCTGGCGCAGTTGCGAGAGGCGGTCGGCCTGCGCGCATTGACAACGAAAACTACTCAATTCATCGATGCCAAGAGCATTCCGCCTGCCGAGGCATTTGGGACCACGACTATTACTCGGCTCCCGGTGTTCAAGCAATACCGCGAGGCGGACGGCAAGTTCTACTTCAAGCTGGTCGAGGGCGACCGCGTGCTGTTGCAGAGCCGCGGTTTCGATTCGCCGAAGGATGCTGGCATGCGTATCGCCGCGCTCAAGTGCGGTGCGTACGACCCCGCCGATCCTGCACTTGCGCCCGTCGTAGGCGTGGCTCCCGACGCGGTCCAGGCCGCGCTTGCGGTGCTGGCCCATGCGGAGGCGAAGGCGGAAACGAACAAGGCATGAACCTGTCCATTCAGCCCGACCTCGCCCTGCTCCTGTTCCTGCCGTGGTTCGTGATCCTGGCAGTGCTGTACTGGCTGTACCCGCGCCAGCCGCGCAACGCGAAGCGACGCCTGTTCGACACGGTCGCGCTGCTGTCCGCGCTCGCAACTTTTATCGCCAGCGTGCACTGGGCGCACGGCTACGCGGACCGGCGGTACGGTGCACTATGGCCGCAGATCCTCGCCACCTCGCTCGGTTACGGCGTATTCCTGGCGGTGCTGGTGGTCGCGTTCGTGCTCCGGCGACACTGGTTGCGCGCCCGCTGAGGTTTTGGCGCTGCCGTGAATCACTTGCACGGCGATGTCGGCAGCGCTTTCACAGTGCGCCCAAGTCCGGGCTGCAGGTGGCAATTGCGCGTTACTGGCCGGAGAGCGCCTCGTTGTGGCCTGAGCGCTAATCCCAGAGGTTTGTTGGCTCACGCCGATTGTCCTCACGCAGCGGCACCACGCAGAAGCGTTGTCCGGTCGGCGCCTGCAGTACCCACCAACGCTCGCGCACGAATTCGATGCGGATCGCGCCGAGTTTCTCCAGGCGCTGGACCTCGGCTTCGATGTCGTCGGTCTCGATGTCCAGGTGCACGCGCGAGGGGTGGTCGACCTTTTGCACCTCGATATGCAGCCCGCCGGGCGCGTCGCCGAATTCGGCATAGATGCCGATGTCGCCGGAATCGGGATCCGCGACGGCAATGCCCAGCGCCTCGCTCCAGAAGTACGCCGAGTCGTCCAGCACGCCGCCTTCGCAGTCGATGATGAAACCGGCGAGGCGGCTGCGGTGCGTCATCGGTTCAGTTCGGGCGTGCCAGGTCGTCGAGCATCGTCTTCAGGAACCGCGCGGCCTCACCGCCGGTGCAGGCGCGATGGTCGAAGGTCAACGAGATCGGCATGCGCCGGTGTACCTCGATGCCGCCCATCACCGCGACCACGTCGAAGCTGAGCTTGCCGGCGCCGATGATCGCGACCGTCGGCGGCACCACCACCGGCGTGGCGTAGCGGCCGGCGAACATGCCGAAGTTCGACAGCGAGATCGTGTAGCCGCTCAATTCAGAAGCGGGAATGCTGCGGTCCTCGACCTGCGCGCGCAGGCGCTGGATCGCGGTGCGCGTGCCGGCCGCGTCGAGCATGTCGGCGTTGCGCAGCGCCGGCACGAACAGGCCATCGTCTGTGTCCACCGCGATGCCGATATCCACTTGCGGGTGCAGCGTGCGCACCAGCTTGTCGCCGTCGAACCAGGCGTTCAGCGCCGGCACCATCTTGCAGGCGGCGACGATCGCGCGGATCAGCCGCGCGGTGATGTCCTGCTTGCCGATCCAGGCGTGCAGGTCGGCGTCGTCGACCAGCGTGGTCGGCACGACCTTCGCGTGCGCATCGGCCATGACCCGAGCCATATTGCGGCGCACGCCTTTCAATTGTTCCGGCTGACCGGAAGCCTGCACGCCCGGCGGCTGCGTACGCATCGGCTTGCCTGCAGCGGACAGGGTCGAGCGTTGCGGGGCAGCCGGAGCAGGTGCCGACGCGCGTTCAGTTGCACGCGCGGGCACCGTCGCGCCAGCCTTCGCGCTGCCATCGGAAGCTGCGCGCTTGACGTCGTCCATCGTCACCACGCCGTCGCCGCCAGTCGCGCGCACGCGCGCAAGATCGACGCCGAGCTTGCGCGCCAGCGCGCGCACCGCCGGCATCGCCTTGACCCCGCCGACCGCCAGCGCCTGTTCGCTGCGCACCGCGTCGGACGACTGCATCGCGCCAACCACGGTGCCGGCGTCGTCGCGCTTGCCGTCCGGCGTGCCCTTCGGCGCCGGCGTACCGGCGTCGGAGATGGCGCCGCCATCATCGGAGGCGACGACTTTGTGATCGGTGCCGGGCGCATCGCTGCCCACGCCCTTGGTCGGCTGCGGACCGTGGTGATGGCCGGTGTCCTGGCCCTCGGCGCGCTGCGGCAGCGACGGATCGACCTCGAATTCCGCCAGCAGCGTATTGGTAACGATCACGTCGCCAGCGTCGCCGCCGAGCTTCAGTATCTTGCCGGACACCGGCGACGGCAGTTCCACCACCGCCTTCGCGGTCTCCATCGACACCAGGTTCTCGTCGAGGCGGATGGTGTCGCCGACCTTGACGAACCATTCGACCACGGTCGCGTCTGGCAAGCCCTCGCCGAGGTCGGGGAGCAGGAATGTCTTCGTCGTCATGAGGCCGCTCTCAAAAAGGGTGACTAACTATGCGCGACCGCGCGTTTGGCGGCGGCGACGATCTTGTCCACGCTCGGCAGGTATTTCATTTCCAGCCGGAACAGCGGGATGTGGGTGTCGTAACCGGTGACGCGCTCGACCGGCGCAACGAGGTCGAACATCGATTCCTCGGCCAGGCGCGCGGCGATCTCGGCGCCGAAGCCGGCGGTCTTCGCCGCCTCGTGCACGATCACGCAGCGCCCGGTCTTGCTCACCGACTCGGCGATGGTGGCGAAGTCCAGCGGCTTGAGCGTGGCGACGTCGATGACCTCGGCGCTGATGCCGTCCTGCGCCAGTGCGTCGGCGGCTTCCAGCGTCTCCTTGACCTGCGCGCCCCAGGTCACCAGCGTCACGTCGCTACCGTCGCGCAGCACGTAGCACACGTCCAGCGGCAGCGCCTCGCCGTCGTCAGGCACGACTTCCTTGTACTGGCGATAGATGCGCTTGGGTTCCATGAAGATCACCGGATCCGGGTCGCGGATCGCGGCGAGCAGCAGGCCGTAGGCACGCGCCGGCGACGATGGCAGCACCACGCGCAAACCTGGCACGTTGGTGAAGATCGCCTCGTTCGCTTCGGAGTGATGTTCCGGCGCACGGATGCCGCCGCCCCACGGCACCCGCAGCACCATCGGACAGGTCAGGCGGCCGCGGGTGCGATAGCGCATGCGCGCGGCGTGGCAGACGATGAAGTCCACCATCGGATACATGAAGCCGTCGAACTGCGCCTCGGCGACCGGCTTCATGCCCTGCGAGGCCATGCCGACGGTGAGTCCGGCGATGGTGGTCTCGTCCAGCGGCGTGTCGAGCACGCGCTCGGAACCGAAGGTCTGTTGCAGCCCGGCGGTGGCGCGGAACACGCCGCCGTTGATGCCGACGTCCTCGCCGAGCACGACGACCGACTTGTCGTTGCGCATTTCATAGGCGAGCGCCTGGGTGATCGCCTCAATGAGCGTGATAGCTGCGGGGGTAATTGCTGCGGGTGTCTGCGATGTCTCAGCCATTGCGCTTCTCCAATGCAATGGCGGCGGCGCGTTGCGCCAGCAGGTCGGGAGGCGGATCGGCATAGAGATAGTCGAACATCGCCTCGACTGGCTGCACCTTGGTCTCGAGATATGCATTGATCTCGATGTCGATCAGCTTGCCGCACTCTTCCAGCCACGCTTTCTCTTGGGCGTCGTCCCACAGCTTCTGTGCGGTCAGATATGTGCGCAGGCGCAGCATCGGCTCGCGCGACCATGCCGCCTTGACCTCGTCCTCGCCGCGATAGCGGCGGGCATCGTCGGCGGTGGTGTGGTCGTGCAGGCGGTAGGTCATGAACTCGATCACGCTGCCGCCCTCACCATTGCGCGCGCGCTCGTTGGCGCGGCGCATGCCTTCCAGCACCGCGATCAGGTCATTGCCATCGACCTGCAGGCAGTGCAGGCCGCCAGCGATTCCTTTCTGCGCCAGCGTCTCCGCGCCGGTCTGCGCCGAGCGCGGCACCGAGATCGCCCAGCCGTTGTTGATCACGCACAGCACCAGCGGCAGCGTGTAGGCGCCGGCGGAATTCAATGCGGCATAGAAATCGGCCTTCGACGAGCCGCCGTCACCGCAGCACGACACCGCGATCCGCGGTTCCTTGCGCAGCTTGAATGCCAGCGCCGCGCCGGCTGCCATCAGGCATTGGGTCGCGATCGGCACGCACCAGGGATAGTCGTTCTTCGGACCGGCGAAATCGTTGCCGCGCTCGTCGCCACCCCAGTACAGCAGCACTTCGCGCGGCAACACGCCGCGCATGAACTGCGCACCGTATTCACGATAGCTCGGTGCGAACACATCCTCGGGTCGCATCGATGCCCCGATGCCGACGTGGGTAGCCTCGTGGCCGAGGCTGGCGGCGTAGGTACCGAGCTTGCCGGTGCGCTGCAGCGCGATCGCCTTGGTGTCGAAGGTGCGCACGTACAGCATCTGCTTGAACAGCGGCAGCAGCACCTTGGGATCGCGGAATGCGGGCGGCAGTTCGGCGACGAGGGCGCCGTCGGGGCCGAGGTATTGCAGGTATTCGATCTCGAATTGTGCGGCGACGGTCATGCGGACAGCCCTCGTGCCCTGAGCGGCAGAACCCCGATGATAGCGAATCGGCATCCCCGGCAAGGTCGCCCCGGGGTGCTGTGCACAGCCACGCGTAGAAGTCACCGGTAGAATCGGGCGCCATGAGCATCGACGACAACCAGCGCCCGCTCGAGGCCGGCATCCACACCGACCTGGCCGGGCGCATGAGCTATGCCGGCTACCTGCGCCTGGACCGGCTGCTGTCGGCGCAGCAGCCGCTGTCGCAGCCGCCGCATCACGACGAGCTGCTGTTCATCGTCCAGCACCAGGTGTCCGAGCTGTGGATGAAGCTGATGATCCACGAGTTGCGCGCGGCGATCGCGCACCTGCAGCGCGACGAGCTCGGCCCGTGCCAGAAGATCTTCGCGCGCTGCAAGTCGGTGCTGCGCCAGCTCACCGAGATGTGGTCGGTGCTGGAGACGCTGACGCCGTCGGAATACATGGAGTTCCGGGAGATCCTCGGGCCGGCGTCGGGCTTCCAGTCGCTGCAGTACCGCACCATCGAGTTCCTGCTCGGCAACAAGAACGCGGCGATGCTGCAGGTGTTCGCGCACGATGCCGAGGGCCAGGCGACGCTGCGTGCGGCGCTGCAGGCGCCGAGCCTGTACGACGAGGTGTTGCTGTATCTCGCGCGCCACGGCCACGCGGTGCCGGCCGCGCACCTGCAGCGCGACTGGTCGCAGGCGCATGTCTCCGATCCGGCGCTGATCCCGATGTTCGAGCGCATCTACGTGGACACCGACGCGCATTGGCAGGCGTATCACCTGTGCGAGGACCTGGTGGACATCGAAACCCAGTTCCAGCTCTGGCGCTTCCGCCACATGCGCACGGTGATGCGCATCATCGGCTTCAAGCGCGGCACCGGCGGATCCAGCGGGGTCGGCTTCCTCAGGCAGGCGCTGGAACTGACCTTCTTCCCGGAGCTGTTCGAGGTGCGCACGGTGATCGGGGTTGCGCCGGCCAGCGGTTACTGAGCCAGGCAGAGACGTAGGGCGGAACCGCCGCAGGCGATTCCGCCGCATGTGCTGCGATTGTTCCGGAGACATGCGGCGGAATCCGCTTTGCGGGTTCCGCCCTACCGAGTTCTGACCTTCTTTCCGGAGCTGTTCGAGGTCCGCACGGTGATCGGCCCGGCAGCGGCCAGCGGATACTGAATACGGTTTTCTCGACGGCTACCCGCGTTTGCTGCAAAGCAGCAATACGCCTGCGGTTTGACGCCGCGCGCCGCGACGGGCGATCCTCGCCCCGATGCGCGACGCGCGCTGGCCTGACCGACAAGGGGAAACCGCATGAGTTCCACCGTCCCACCGAACGCCGCCGAACCGATGGGCCCGCCGCTCCAGGGCACGTCGTCCGAGCCGCAGGCGCGCAGCTTCCCGCAAGTGCTGGGCCATCCGCGTCCGCTGTGGATGCTGTTCATGTCCGAATTCTGGGAGCGCTTCGC
>DASZZT010000171.1:0-2996 GCA_035543275.1 Luteimonas sp.
TCGCGTAGCCATCGTCCGCGCCGCCTCGGCCGTAGAGCCTGTCGCCCTGGATCACCGGCTGCCACGGGCCCAGACCCTCGTCCCAGCCGGTCATTTCCGGCTGCTTGTCGAGATGGCCGTAGAGCAACACGCAGTCGTCGCCGGTGGCTGGGTCGGTGGCCGGGATGTCGATGAAGATCAATGGCGTACGGCCATCCAGACGCACGACCTCGACCATCATGCCCGGGATCGCCTGCGCTTTCGCCCAGGTTTCCATCAGCGCGACTGCCGCATCCATATGGCCGTGCGCGGCCCAGTCGGCATCGAACATCGGCGATTTGTTGGGGATGCGGATGTAATCGACGAGCTGCGGGACGATCTCGTCATCCCATTTCTCGCCGACGAAGCGTTCGATCTTGCTGGCGTCCATGACGGCCTCGGGTGCAGGGGAGCCCCGATTCTAGCCGGGAAACCGTTTCCAGCCCGTCGCGAGGTAGGACTTTTCCTACGCCGCGATGCGGCATTCACCGGCTTCGCGGCGGCGGTTACGACGATAGGGTGGCGCCAACGGGATACGGACACTATCTCCACCGGCACAGGCAACCCCCGCCGGCAGGAGTTCCGGGAAGGAACGGAATCCACATCACCCAAGGAGAATCGCCATGCAATCGCTCGCCACCGTCGCCAAATCGCTCGCGCTGTCGCTGCTGCTGGCCACCAGCCTGCTTTCGACCAGCGTGTTCGCGGCCGACAAGGTCAACATCAACACCGCCGACGCCGCGACCATCGATCAGGTGCTGGTCAACGTCGGCCCGGCCAAGGCCGCGGCGATCGTCGCCTACCGCAAGGCCAACGGCAGTTTCAAGAGCGCCGAGCAGCTGGCGCTGGTCAAGGGCATCGGCCTGAAGACGGTCGAGAAGAACCGCGACCGGATCGTGCTCGGCGCGGTCGCCCCGGCGCACAAGCCTGCAGCCAAGGCTGTCGCCAAGCGTTGAGGCATCAGCACTACGGTCATGCAGGGAAGCGTGATCCGTGGTTCGGGGCATGACGCCCTATCGGACCGGCAGGACGCCATGACAGGGACGTAACGTCGCCAGACCGCACAGGACGTGCGGTCTGGCGGCGGCTTTTTGTGCCCGGCTGGACTGAAGTGCGCATCTGTCTACACTCGCGGCATGGGTGGACGTTCCTGGGTGATCCCCGCCAACGAGTACCGGCGCGAGCGCTGGCGCAACGGGTGCGGCTGGACTCGCGAAATCCACGCTGGTGGGTGGCATGCCAGTGGGAGGCATGCCGGTGAAATGCATGCGCAGACATCCACACACTCCCGCGATGATTGGGACTGGCGCCTGTCGATCGCCGAGATCGAGCGGGACGCGCCGTTCTCGGCATTTCCCGGGATCGATCGCGAGCTGGTGCTGCTGTCCGGCAACGGCCTGCGCCTGCGCTTCGACGATGGACAGGTGCACGAACTGCAGCCGCCGCACGACAAGCTGCGTTTCGCCGGCGAGCGCGCGGTCACCGGCGAACTGCGCGAAGGTCCGACCCAGGATTTCAACCTGATGTGGCGTCGCGACGCGATCGACGCACAGCTCTGGCACCGGCCGCTGGTTGGGCCGATGGTGGTATTCGCCGAGCCCGGCTCGGTCTGGGCGATCCATCTGCTCGCAGGCCAGGCACGCTTCGCCGACGATTCAGGACTGCCCGACCTGGCCGCCGCCGACACCGCGCTGCTGCAGGCTGACGACACCCGCTTGCGGCACGTGCTTGACGGTAGCGGCGAGGCCTTGCTGATCCGCCTGCAGCAGCGCGGGCCCTAGCATCGCCAGCAACGACACGCCGAGCACGCTGGCCACCATCTGCCGCGGGTTGCGGCCACGCGCCCATATCCACAGGCCGGACAACCCCAGCAGCAACATGCCGATGGCGAAGCTGTCGGCGAGCGGTGTCCACGCCAGACCACCGCCGACGCCCGGTACGCTGGGTGCGGACTGCGGGTACGGCGTGTATTCGATCAGAACTTCAACGTCACGCTCAGGTGGGCCGCACGGGGCGAACCCGGGGTGATGTTGTTGTCGTTGTGCGCCGAGACGAAGTACTGCTTGTCGAACAGGTTCTCGACGTTGAGCTGCAGCTCGACCTGCGGGTTCAGGGTGAAGAACACCGCCGCGTCGTAACGGGTGTAACTCTTGAGGGTGACAGCGTTGCTGAGCTCGGCGAAGATCGCGCCGCGGTAGATCGCGCCGAGGCCAACGCCCCAAGTGGGGTTGAAGTCGTAGCGGTTCCACAGCGAAGCGGTGTGCTCCGGCAACTGCGCCAGCTCGGCGCTGCTGCCCGGGATCTCGCCTTCCTGCCAGGCGTAACCGCCGAACACGCTCCAGGCATCGGTGAGCTTGCCAGCCAAGCCAATCTCGACGCCCTCGACGCGCTGGCCATCGATCAGGATCGAGCGGGTCGCATCGGTCGGGTCCGGCGCGATGACGTTGGTGCGGTCGAGCTGGTAAACGGCAGCGGTCAGCGCCAGCTCGGGGCGGATGTCCCATTTGGCGCCGAGCTCGTAGCTGCGGAATTCCTCCGGTTCCAACGCGTGGTTATCGGGCCTCAGCGAAGACAGCTGTTCGCCGGCCCGCGGCAGGTGGGCGATGCTATAGCTGGCATAGAGCGATACCGGCTCGATCGGCTTGTAGACCAGGCCCACCCGTGGCGACCACAGGTTGTCGGTTGTGGCCAGCACCTCGCCGTTGCGGTTGTTGCGGAAGTCGACCTCGAAACGGTCGTAGCGCAGGCCGACGATCGCCTGCCATCGCGGCGTGAATTCGATCTGGTCCTGCACGTATGCCGCCGCGATTGTGGCGACGCCGTGGTTGTCGGCATCACTGCTGCTCTGGGCGAAGCTGATCGGGCCGGTGTAGCGCGGGTTCGACAGCGGCACGTTGGCCGAGGTCGCGGCCGAGCCCGGGACACCGAAAAAGCCGGTCTGGCGGAGGTTGTCGGTTTCCTGGCGACCAAATTCAGTG
>DASZZT010000172.1:0-2977 GCA_035543275.1 Luteimonas sp.
GGCGATCTACGGACTGGCGAACCTGCCGCGCACCTACCGGCGCGCCGACATCGAGGCGGTGTGCGAGCGCCTGCACGCAGCCCAGTGCGCCTCCTACGCCGCAGTGCGCCGTGCTCTGGAGCGCCAGAGTACCGCGGCACCTGCCCGGCGTCAACTATCCTGACCTCTCGGCGTCAACTATCTTGAGCGGTGCGGTCGGGCGTTGATTGTTGGGTTGCGCTGCGTTGCCGGCGAGCCGGCAACGCAGCGCGGCGTCGATAGCTATCCACGTTCATCTCCAAGATTGTGGCGTGGTGCACGAGGCGGTCCACCGCGGCCAGTGTCATGGCTTTGTCCGGGAACACCTCGTCCCACGCCGAGAACGGTGCATTGGCCGTGATGGCGATGCTCCTGCGCTCGTAGCGTTCGGCGATCAACTCGAACAGCACCGAGGTCTCGGCTTGATCGCGCCGCACGTAGCTCAGATCGTCCAGAATCAGCAGATCGAAGCGATCAAGCTTGGCCAACTCCGTGGGCAACCTCAGGTCGCGCCGCGCCGCCTGCAGCCGCTGCACCAGTTCGCTGGTCCGTGTGAACAGCACCTTGTGGCCCCGATCCACCAGCGCGTGGCCGACGCCGGCCAGCAGGTGCGTCTTGCCCACACCCGGCGGACCGAAGGCTAGCAAGTTGTGGCCCTGCGCGATCCAGCTGTCGGCCTCGGCTAGAGCCATGATGTGCGCCTTGGACACCGAGGCCACCGCGGCGAAGTCGAACTCGGCCAGGCTCTTGCCCGGTGGCAGTTGACTATCGGCGCGAGCGCGGGCCATTCGGCGGGTCTCGCGCTCGGCGATTTCGTGCGCGAGCAACGCGTCCAAGAATCGCTCGGCCGGCCAGCCTTCGCGGTTGGACTGCTCGGCTAGGTCCGCCCACAAACGCTTGATCGTGGGCAGCCTCAACTCACTGAGCATGATCGGCAGGCGGGCTGCTTCGGCGGCAGCGATAGTCGCAGCGGCGCGCTTCATGCGACCTCCAGCAGTTCGCCGTCGATCAGCACGTCATACACCGCAACCGCTGGCAACACCACCCGCACGGTTGGCATCAGCGCCGGGCGTGGCGCAAAGCGCATCCGCAACGCGTCGATCTCGGGCAGCTCGCCGCGCTCGTGCAGTGCGGCCAGCACGCCAGCCAACTCGACCACGACGTTGGCCTGATCTGCCAGGGCGAGCAGTCCCACCATCAACTGGCACGCGGCGCGCTCGGGCAGGCGCTCGCTGATGTGCTCCCAGGCTTGGGCGTACTCGCTGCGCGGGAACATCGCATCGCGCAGCACCCAGCGCGCAAAGGCGCCGGGCTTGCGCTTGAGCGAGGTCAACATGTGGCGCCAGTCGATACGCTTGGGGTGTCGCTCCTCGACACTCCCGTACAGCCGTTCGCACTCGAACACCTTCACCCCGCCCAGCCAGGCTTCCAGGTGGGCGCTGTACAGCCGCACCTTCAGCCGGTGGCCCGCCAAGCGCGAGGGCACGCTGTAGAGCGCACTCTTGGCACTGAACACACCGTATTTGCTGACCCTTGCGTCGATCTCCTCGAAGTCCACCGTTCGGCGTGCGGGCAACGGCTTGAGTACGGCGCGCTCGACCTCCCAGGCGCGCACGCAGCGCGCGTTGAGCCGCCGAACGGTCTCGGCGACGAATTGCTCATAGGCCGGCAGATCGGCAAACTCCCGCGTGCCACGCAGCAGCAGCCCCTGATCGAGGGCGCGCTTCAGGCTACCCTGGCGCGACTCGATCGCGCCGTTCTCGTGACTGACGCCCGGGTTGTTGCGGCTGGCGCGTACCCCGTAGTGCGCGCACAACTCTCGATAGCGCGTCGTCAGCTCTTCTTGCTCGGCCAGGTTGTTAAACGCCGCCGACAGGCTGTCGGTACGGTGCTCTTCGGGCACCCCGCCGGCCATCCACAGCGCATCCTGCAGCCCCGAGGTCAGCGCCTGGAAGCTCTCGCCCCCGAGCACCACGCAAGCATGGCGCCAGCCACTATGGGCAAAGGCGAACTGATACAGCCGGTGATCGAACGTCAGTCCAGCAATGCTCACGCACAGTTCGTCGGCAACCGTAAAGTCCGACAGACCCAGCCGTCCAGGCGGGTGCTCCTGGGCAAAGAAGATCTCGCGCTCCGCGCCGTTCTCGGCACGCCATTGCCGCACCCGGCGTTGCAGCGTGCGCAGCACCGACTCGCCGAAGCGTTCGGGGTAGCGGCGTTGTAACTCCTCGAGCACCGTCACGCCCATCAGCGCCGGCGCGCCGCTGAGCATGGGCACGACTTCGGCCTCCCACACCTCGCTCAGCGGGTCGCAGCGCGTGCGCCAGTGACGCGGCGGCCGCTGCGAGGGCAGCGTCACGCTCGATTCGATGCGCCGTGCACTGCTCACGCTGATTCCCGCCTTGGCCGCAGCCGCCTCCTGGGTGCGCTTGCCCCGCAGTTCCTTGTACTTGTTCATTTGTAGGTCCGTTATGCGATTGCCGGGCACCGTGGCTACCTCTTTCCAGACAGAAGCCACAGTAGAACCCCACCGCACTACGCACCCCGGCGGCGTGCGTCAACCCGTCAGGATAGTTGTCGCTGACCGGTCAAGATAATTGTCGCCCGCCAGCCTCCTCTTGGTCGAGAGTCGTGCGGTGCCTTGACCAAGCCATTCAGCTGGTGTTACTTTGGTGTCACCAGCATGTTCTCAGTTTGGAGGCGTCTTGGCTACCACCACTCTTAAACTTCCGGAAAATCTCAAAGAGCGCATCGCCCCGCTCGCCGAAGCTTCGGGCAAATCTCCGCACGCATGGATGGTAGAGGCAATAGCTTCGCAAGCCGATGCGGCAGAAAGGCGCAATGCGTTTTACAGCGAGGCGACTGAACGCCTGACCCGATTTGAGCAAACGCGCGCTGCATATCGGGCCGAAGATGTGCATCGCTGCTTCGTTGCACTCGCTACGGGAAAAAAAGCCGC
>DASZZT010000173.1:0-9297 GCA_035543275.1 Luteimonas sp.
ATCCGGCGTGATGCACAAGGTAATCCTGCTGGTCGAGGACAATCCGGACGATGTCGAACTGACCCGGATCGCGTTCAGCGAGGCCAAGATCGCCAACACGCTGGTGGTCGCGCGCGATGGCGCCGAGGCGCTCGACTACCTGTTCGCGCGCGGCGCGCACGCCGGTCGCGACCCGGCCCAGCTGCCCTCGATCGTGCTGCTCGACCTCAATCTACCCAAGGTCGACGGCCGCGAGGTGCTGCAGGCGATCCGTGGCAACGAGCTCACCCGCAGCCTGCCGGTGGTGGTGCTGACCACCAGCACCGAGCCGTTCGATGTCGAGGCCAGCTACGCGCTCGGCGTCAACAGCTACATCCAGAAGCCGGTGGACTTCGAACGCTTCGTGTGGGCGGTCAAGCAGGTCGGGCTGTACTGGCTGGTGTTGAACCATCCGCGCGACGGCAACTGACGCTAGGCCTTGAACAGCTGCTCGGCGCGCTGGAACAGGATCCAGCTGGTGGCAATGAACTTGTCGTCGCCAACAGGCCGGTTGCCGCGATGGGTGTGGGTGAATGCGGTCGGCGCGATCAGCAGTGTTCCCGCCTGCGGCACGATGCTGCGCTGCTGGAACAGGAACTGGGTCTCACCCTGGTCGAAGCCGTCGTTGAGATAGAGCGTCCACAACAGGTGCCGGTGCAGGGTTTCCGCGCTCTTGTCGCGCGGATACAGTTCGCAATGCCAGTACGGATAGCCGCCGCGATCGGCGTCGTACCACTGCAGGTTGATGGCGCCCGGACGCAGGCAGGTACTGACCAGCGGCGACAGCGCATCGTCGTCCATCACCGTGATGTCCTCGGCGCCGAGGCGCTGGGGTGTCCCCGCGGCGTCGGGTTGTTGCAGCATCAACGGCGCGATCAGCGCCTGCGGATAGCGCCGCACGTACGCCAGCACGCCGGCGAACACCGCCGCGTTCAGGCGCTGCTCGACGTCCGCCCACTCCGGCTTGCCGCTGATGGTGATGTCGCGGCTGTCCTTCAGCTCGGGGAACACGCCGCCGCCGACCCGGCCTGGCTGCAGCCCGGCGCTGGCGCGCAGGCGCTCGACGATCGCCGCGCAGCCGGCGCGGTCGAGCGCGCCTTCGTATTTCTCAATGAAGTCCGGCGCGTCGATCATGCGATGGCGGTCAGACGTCGCCGTCGGTCGCCCAGCCCTCGCCGGTGCCGCGATGGAACACCGGGTCGCTGCCAAGTACGTCGCCGGCCGGGATCGAGTCCTGCGTCGCCAGCTGCGCGTAGATCGGGCGGAAGTCCGGTTCGGTCGCCTGCATCAGCTGCTCGAAGCTGTCGATGACGAAGTAGGTCTTCTGGTAGCTGTCGATGCGGTAGCGGGTACGCATGATCCGTTCGAGGTCGAAGCCGATGCGGTTGGGCGCGTCGGATTCGAGGCAGTAGATGCTTTCGCCCTTGGACGAGACGATGCCGCTGCCGTAGATGCGCAGGCCGTCCTTCTGCTTGATCAGGCCGAACTCGACCGTGTACCAGTACAACCGGGTCAGGTTGACCAGCGCTTCCGGGCCGATGCCGTGCGCCTTGACGCCGCCGCGGCCGTAGGCGGCCATGTAGTCGGCGAAGATCGGATTCATCAGCAGCGGCACGTGGCCGAACAGGTCGTGGAACAGATCGGGCTCGGCGAGGTAGTCGAGCTGCTCGGGCTTGCGGATCCACCAGGTCACCGGGAAGCGGCGGTTGGCGAGGTGCTCGAAGAAGGTCAGTTCCGGCAACAGGCCCTCGACCCCGACGATCTCCCACCCGGTTGCCGCCTTCAGCACCTGGTTGAGATCCTCGAACTTGGGGATCGTGTCGGGCGTCATCCCCATCGCGTCCTGCGCGGTCAGGAATTCGTCGCTGGCGCGACCCACCAGCAGCGCGCGCTGGCGTTGGTACAACTGTCGCCAGACGTCGTGGTCGGTGGCGGTGTAATCGGCCCACGGCTGCGCGACCACGCCGGTGGTGTAGACCGGCACATAACCCTTGTCGGTCTGCTGGTGTTCGACGCGCCGGGGTGCAGCACCGGTTACGTTCATCACGGCATCCTCAAGTGCGAGTCGGCAGTTTACCCTGTGGCGCGGCGCGAACTGATGAGCGTGCGCGACGCGGTATCCCAGCCCAGCCCAGCCCAAGGAGCACGACATGGCGACTGCCAAGACCACCAAGCCGGGTGCGGCCCGGGCCGCTTCCAAGACGTTGCGTTCGCCCGATACCGCCAAGGCCTCCAAGTCCGCGGCGGGCAGTGCGCTGGCGCAAAGCCGCAGCCCCGGCAAGGACACCGGCGCCAAGGCCGCCGGCGCAGCATCGAAGACCCTGCGCGACGGACGCACCGCTACCGCTTCGAAATCCGCGGCCGGCAGCGCGTTGGCGCAGACCGGCAAGGCCAAGGGCAAGCGCTAAGGCTGGGCGAAGCGCCGACCGAAGAAGTCGTCGGCGTTCCAGCGCGGACGTTGCGCGGCATTGCCGACCAGCAGGCCGATGCGCGCGTTCAGTCGCGCCAGTCGCGCCGCGTCGCCGTACTGGATCGGCTGCTTCGCGTCATCGCAGGGTTGGTGGTAGCAGTGGCGCATGAACTCGCGCTGCGCCAGTTTCGGATCGGTGCTCGCGGCAGCGATGATACCGCCGTCCAGATACAGCGCCGGGATGCCGGCGCGGACGAAGGCATACTGGTCGCTGCGCACGAATGCCATTTCCTCCGGAAATGGATCTGGCGACAGGCCGACGCCGATATCCCGTGCCGCCTGCTGCAGCACCGTCTGCAGCGATGAGTGCTCGGCCCCGATCGATACCACGTCACTGCTCGGCGCCAGCAGCATCGGCATGTCGAGGTTGATGTTGGCGACCAGCGCGCCGGGCGGATGCGCGGCGAACCATTGCGCGCCGAGCAGGCCCTGTTCCTCGGCGGTGGTGGCGACAAACAGCAGCGAGCGCTTGGGCGCGGGCTTGCCGTGCAATGAGCGCGCGGCTTCCAGCAGGATCGACACGCCGAGCGCGTTGTCGAGCGCGCCGTTGTAAATACTGTCTGGAAGCGGGCCGTCACCCTTGACCGGCGCGCCCACGCCGAGGTGGTCCAGGTGCGCGCTGTAGACGACATGTTCGCGCGCCAGCGTGGTGTCGGCGCCGGGCAGTTTCGCCACCACGTTGCGGCTCTGCAGCGGCTCGATCCGCGTGCGCGACGCCAGCGTCAGCGTGCCCGGCAGCGCGAAGCCCTTGAGCGAACCGTCCTGCGCGGCCTGGAACAATTCCGCGGCGCTGTGGCCGCTGCCGTCGAACAGCCACTCGGCGGCGCTGGCGCTGACCGTGGCGGTCACCCGCAGCGACGGAAACGTGCCGATGCCGCTGCCGTCGGCGTTGCGCAGGCGCATCCCGGGACGATCCCAGTTGTCGGCACTGCGCGTCCACGGCACCTGCACTTCGTCGGAAACAGTGTTGACGAACACTGCGCCGATCGCGCCGCGCTCGGTCAGCGCGCGCAGCTTTTCGGTGGTCGATGCGTGCAACGCACGGCGATCATTATCGAAGCGCATCGGCGCGCCGGAGAACAACACCGCGATTTTGCCGTGCAGATCGAGCCCGGCGAAATCGTCGTGCTGCAGTTCCGGTGCGAACACGCCCTGGCCCACGAACACCGCTGGCGCCTCGACCGTCGCGTCTGCGGCGTTGTAGTTCAAGCCCGGCAGGAACTGCTCGCGGAAGCGCAGCTCGGTGCGCTTGCCGTCGCGGCGGATCGCGACGCGCGCGCCATCGACCTGGCGCGTGGCTCGCAGCAGCGGCACGGCCTGGAACCAGCTTCCGTGATCGCCTGCCGGCTGCAGGCCGATTGCAGCGAAGCGCTTGGCGACGTAATCGGCGGCCAGCTCATACCCGGGTGTGCCGGTCTGGCGGCCCTGCAGCGCGTCGTCGGCGAGATAGCGCACGTCGGTCTTGATGCGCGCCGCGGCTGCGGCGTTGTCCTGCACGGACACCACCTCGGGTGTGGACGTGCGCTGGCAGGCGGCCAGCGCAAGCAGGCCGGACAGCAGAGCAACGAGGTGGAGGGCGGATGTCTGGCGCATGCGCGGCGTCGATTGGATGGAGGCCGTGGGATGGTAAACCGACCATCGGCAGTTGGACGATGCGTAGCCCGGGTTGGGCGCAGCGAACCCGGGGAACGGGTTACCGATCGTCGCGGCGCGGAAACGGCAACACGGTACCGCGTGGTGGATGCGGTCGCCGCCACAGCACCGGCACGTCCTCCGGCGACGGCGGTTCGAGTTGATCGCGATCCGCTGCGCCATCGGCCGCGAGGTCCTCTTCCAGTTCCCAGCTGTAGCGCTTGCGCGGTGCCTGCGGATCGCTGCGCCGGAACAGCCACGCGGCGACGAGGCCGGCGAGCGCGCCACCAAGGTGCGCCTGCCACGACACCCCGGGCTCGTGCGGCAGCACCGTCAGCAGCATGCCGCCGTAGAGGAAGAACGCGATCATCGCCGCCGCGATCGCCGGACGGTCGCGGCGCAACAGGCCGAGCGCGAACAGCAGGAACATCAATCCGTGGGTCAGTCCGCTGGCACCCAGATGGTGCGTGCCGGGTTCGCCCAGCAGCCACGCGCCGAGCCCCGAGCCCAGCCACAGCAATGGCAGCGCGCGCAGCGTCGCCCGCGGATACACCGCGCCGGCGAGCGTGCCGAGCAGCAGCAGCGACACCGCGTTGGCGCCCAGATGCTCCGGCGAGCCGTGCAGCAGCGGCGCGGCCAGCACGCCGAGCAGCCCGTGCCAGTCGCGCGGCGTGATCGCTAGAAAGCGCCAGTCGAACGTGTATTGCGCGGCGAATACCACCGCCAGCAGCAGCACGAATGCCAGGCTGGCATTGAGCGCGCGCAGCAGGCGGCGGCGGTCGGCCGCGCGCTGGGTGGGAGTGTCGACCGGGATCTCGGGCGTGGGCAGGTGCATATCACGAGGATGGCGGCGTAAGCGGCCGTTACAAGAGCCACGTGGTCCACGATCAGGCAACGCCGCGCTCTTGTAGAGCCGAGCTTGCTCGGCTTCTCCTGGCGGATGGGCGAAAGGCAGCCGAGCAAGCTCGACTCTACGGGCTGGATGGGCGGGCGGCGTCTGCCCGGTCGGTAGAATGCCGCCATGCAGACCGAACCGATCGTGATCCGGCTCAAGAACGCCTGGCGCTCGACCCATCCGTGGATCTTCCAGAAGCTGGTCGAGAAACCCGTGGCGCGGCCCAAGCCCGGCTCGATCGTCGACATCATCGGCGTTGACGGCGAATGGGTCGGGCGCGGCTTCTACAACGGCCATTCGCGGATCGCACTGCGCATCCTGGAGACCGACCGCGACATGCCGGTCGACGCCGCCTGGTTCGCGCGCAAGGTCGCCGCTGCGGTATCGCTGCGCCGCGACGTGCTGAAGCTCGACGCGATGTCGGACGCTTGGCGCGTGGTGCATAGCGAAGGCGATGGCCTCTCGGGCCTGGTGGTCGACCGTTACGCCGACCTGCTGGTGGTCGAGTTCTTCAGCGCCGGCATGTTCCGCCATCGCGAGTGGATCTACGACGCGCTGCGGGCGCAGTTTCCGGGTTGCCGCTTCCACGCCTTCGCCGACGAGCACGTGCAGAAACAGGAGAGCTTTGATTTCCGCGGCAGCGAGCCGGCGCAGCCCGCGATCATCACCGAGCACGGCATCAAGTTCCGCGCCGATCCCGCCAGTGCGCACAAGACCGGCTTCTTCGCCGACCAGCGCGACAACCGCGAATGGCTGTCGCACCAGTGCGCCGGCAAGCGGGTGCTCGACCTGTGCTGCAACACCGGCGGCTTCGGGATCTACGCCAAGGTGCGCGGCGCCGAGGAAGTGGTCGGCATCGATATCGACGAGGACGTGCTGGCGATCGCCAGGGGCAACGCCAAGCTCAACAACGCGCACGTCAAGTTCGTGCAGGCCGATGTCTTCCCGTGGATGCGCGACGCCGGGAACCGCGGCGACCTGTTTGACGTGGTGATCCTCGACCCGGCGAAGATGACCCGCGACCGCGAGCAGGTGATCCCGGCGCTGAAGAAATACCTCGACATGAACAAGCTCGCGCTCGGCGTGGTCAAGCCGGGTGGATTGTTGGCGACGTTCTCGTGCACCGGCCTGGTCAGTGAGGAGCAGTTCCTCGACATGCTACGCCGCGCCGCGTTCTACGCCAGCCGCACGGTGCAGGTGCTGAAGGTATCCGGCGCCGGTCCGGACCACCCATTCCTGGCGCAGGTGCAGGAGTCACGGTATCTGAAGGCGGCGTTTTGCCGGGTGCTCGATTGAAAATTTGTAGGACCCCGGAAACCGCTCACCGCAGCCGCGCGGCGAAACGATTGCCGACATGGCGGCTGATGTAGGTGCTCAGCCCGATACCCTCGTCCGCCAGCGATTTCATGCGTTCGACGTGGTGACGACCCGGGACCTCGTAGCTGTACAGGTAGACCTTGCCGTCGGTGAATTCCACCGCGATGGCATTGCGGCGAGCCGCGTAGGCGACCACGCCCGATTGCCCGCCAAGGTTGGGGTAGCGGTGCAGGCCAGGAATGCGAATGTCGGTCGCAGTTTCCACGGCCCGACGCTAGGACGCGGCCGGTGTGCGGACGGTGAAGTGGCGCAGCCACTGAGACCCGGGCCGTTACACTGGCGGCATGCCTGCAACCACCCTGCTCCTGGTCATCCTGCTGCTCGCGGCCCTGGTCGCGATCGCGCTGCTGGCCTTGCTGCTGCGTCGCCATCCCGGGGCGCTGCTCGAGGCGCACCGCGTGCGGCTGGAACAGGCATTGCGCGATGAACAGCGCGAGGGCCGCGGCGAGCTGCGTGACCAGCTCGACAGCCTGTCGCTGCAGCAGGAGCAGCGCATCGAAGGCTTCGGTGGCCGGCTCGATACCCTGCGCGACACCCTGAACGAGGACGCGCGCAAGGCGCGGGTCGAGGGCGCGGAACTGCAGCAGCGCTTCGCCGGAGCGCTCGGTCAGCGCCTGAACGAACTGATCCAGCGTAACGAGCAGCGCATCGGCGAGATGCGCACGACGCTGGAGCAGAAGCTGGGCGAACTGCAGGCCGACAACGCGGCCAAGCTCGAACAGATGCGCGCCACCGTCGACGAGAAGCTGCACGCGACGCTGGAAACGCGGCTGACCGAAAGCTTCGGGAATGTCACCACGATGCTGGCGCAGGTGCACCAGGGCCTGGGTGACATGAATAAGCTTGCCGCGGACGTGGGCGGCTTGCAGCGCGTGCTGACCAACGTCAAGTCGCGCGGCGTGTTCGGCGAGGTGCAACTCGCGGGGCTGCTGGAACAGGTGCTGGCGCCGGATCAGTACGCGGCGAATGTCGCGACGGTGCCGGGCAGCAGCGAGCGCGTGGAGTTCGCGGTGCGCTTTCCCGGACCGAACGGCGACGCGTCGGTATGGCTGCCGATTGACGCCAAGTTCCCGCGCGAGGACTACGAGCGCCTGCTCGACGCGCAGGAGCGCGCCGATGTCGATGCCGCGCGCGCGTCCGGCGACGCACTGGAGCGCCGCGTGCGGCTGGAAGCGCAGCGCATCTGCGACAAGTATGTCGCCGCGCCGCACACCACCGAGTTCGCAATCCTGTTCCTGCCGACAGAAGGCCTCTACGCGGAAGTACTGCGCCGTCCCGGCCTGGTGGAATCATTGCAGCGCGACTGTCGCATCGCGCTCGCCGGCCCGACCACGCTGCTGGCGCTGATGACCAGTTTCCAGATGGGGTTCCGTACGCTGGCGATCGAGAAGCGTTCGAGCGAGGTCTGGCGCACGCTCGGCGCGGTCAAGACCGAGTTCGCCAAGTTCGGCGACGTGCTCGAAGGCGTGAAGAAGAAGCTCGATGAGGCCAGCAACAAGATCGAGCAGACCGGCGTGCGCACGCGTGCGATCCAGAAGCAGTTGCGCGAGGTCGAATCATTGCCGGGCGAGGACAGCCAGAAGCTGCTGGGTGCGGAGTTCACGGACGCTGGCGACGGGCTTTGACGCCTTCCCCCGTTTGCGGGGGAAAAATATCGGGATCAGTAGTTGTCGGTCGGCATGATCGGCATCGCGTCGGCCGGCACGCCCGGGTTGCTGTCGTCGTCGCGCAGGTAGTCGGGCAGCGAGTCGTCGCCCTTCTGCTGGTCGCCGAAGATCTGGTAGCGACGCCGCTGCAGCCAGGCGTCGCGGGTCAGCGCGTATTCGTCGGTGGCGCCTTCGCGCATGCTGTCGACCGCGAACAACTGCGTGCGCACGTCCACCAGCTGCAAGCCTTGCAGGAACACCCGGGTCTTGTCGTCCTCGACACCGCGCAGCGGCGCCATCGGTCCATCGCCGACCATGCCGAACACGTCGCGCACGGTGCGCGGCCCGAACAGTGGCAGCTCGACGTAACGCGATTGCTTCCAGCCCCACACGCCCAGTGTCTGGCCGAAATCCTCGCTGCGGTTGGGCAGGTGCGCGCGGGTGGCCGGATCGAAGATGCCGACAACACCTATCGTGCTGTTGATTGCAAACCGCCCCAGCGCCTGCGCCGCCTGTTTGGGCTTGCCCTGCAGCAGCGCGTTGACGGCACTGACCGGCTGGCCGAGGTTGTTGAAGAAGTTGCCGACGCCCAGCCGCACCGGCCGCGGCACGATCGCGACATAGGCTTTGGCCAGCGGGGTGGCGATGTGGCGGTCGACCACGTTGTTGAAGCGGTGCACCTTGCGGTTGAGCTTCTCCCACGGGTCGTAGCTGGAGGGCAGTTCGACCGGCGGTGGCAGGGTCGGATCGGCGACCGGGTTGTAGTCCTGGGTCGAGGCGCCGTAGAGCGCGTCGTAATCCTGCTCCGCCTGGGTGCGCGGGTCAGCTGGTGGCGTGTCGGTCTGCGCGACAGGCTCGGCGTCGCTGACAGGCAGGTCCTGCGTGGCTGTGGTGGCGGAATCGTCGATCGCTGCGCCATCGACCGGCGTCTGCGCCACGCTGTCGACATTCGTGCTGCCGGCAACCGCGGCGGGCGATGCCTGCGCGGCCGTGACAGCTTGTGCCTGCGCGGCGGAAACTGCGCCCAGCAGTGCCAGCGCAAGCGCGAGGAAAGGGGTGCGACGGTCCATGCGCGACAGTGTAATGGCTCGCATGCCGCGGGGCGTCAGGCGACGGCGAATGCAAGCGCCGGCGTCAGCCGGTAGGCGGCCCGCAATTCCGCCAGGCCCGACGGCAGGCCGTCGATCTTCACGCCACCGCAGCGGTCGGCGAGCTCCGCCAGCAATGCCACGCCAGCGCTGTCGACGCGGCTCACCGCG
>DASZZT010000174.1:0-3754 GCA_035543275.1 Luteimonas sp.
CAGGCAGCGCGCTGTTTCATCGCCCCATTTTCCCGACGCGAGCCAACTTCACCGACACCGGCGTACCGCACGAAGTTTCGCGGCGTTCTATCTGGAGTGTGCGTGCAACCCCTATTTATACCCTATTTTCCAATTTACAAAGCACAACGCCAACCCCGAAGAGTTGGCGTAAACAATTGATTTTAATTGATAAATTCTGGTGGGCCTCCCGTGAGTCGAACACGGCACCAACGGATTATGAGTCCGCTGCTCTAACCAAGCATGAGCTAGAGGCCCGAAATCGGTGCGGCGGGAGTTGCAGCAACTCGCCACCGTCCGGCACTGGTCCGGAACGAAGTGGCGAGAGGATATGGCTTCTGCCCCGCCGGCGTCAAGCCTTAGTTTCCTTCGAGGAAGCTCTTCAGCTTGTCGGAGCGCGACGGGTGGCGCAGTTTGCGCAGCGCCTTCGCCTCGATCTGGCGGATGCGCTCGCGCGTGACGTCGAACTGCTTGCCCACTTCTTCCAGCGTGTGATCGGTCGACATCTCGATGCCGAAGCGCATGCGCAGCACCTTGGCCTCGCGCGGCGTCAGCGAATCGAGCACGTCCTTGACCACGCCGCGCATCGAGGCGTGCAAGGCGGCATCGGACGGCGCCAGCGTGTTGTTGTCTTCGATGAAGTCGCCCAGGTGGGAGTCGTCATCGTCGCCAATCGGCGTTTCCATCGAGATCGGCTCTTTGGCGATCTTCATGATCTTGCGGATTTTGTCTTCCGGCATCTCCATCTTGATCGCCAGAGTCGCCGGATCCGGCTCGGCGCCGGTTTCCTGCAGGATCTGGCGCGAGATGCGGTTCATCTTGTTGATCGTCTCGATCATGTGCACCGGAATCCGGATCGTGCGCGCCTGGTCGGCGATCGAACGCGTAATCGCCTGGCGGATCCACCACGTCGCATAGGTCGAGAACTTGTAGCCGCGGCGGTATTCGAACTTATCGACCGCCTTCATCAGGCCGATGTTGCCTTCCTGGATCAGGTCGAGGAACTGCAGGCCGCGGTTGGTGTACTTCTTGGCGATCGAGATCACCAGGCGCAGGTTGGCCTCGACCATTTCCTTCTTGGCCTTGCGCGCCTTGGCCTCGCCATAGGCCATCGCACGGCTGATGTCCTTGATGTCGGGCAGGGTCACGTGCATCGTGTGCTCGATCGCGATGGTGGCTTCCTGCTCGGCGACGATCTGATCCTTGACGTCGCGCAGGCCGGACGACCACTTCTGCTTGCGCTTGAGCACCTCGTCGACCCAGTGCAGGTTGGTCTGGTTGCCTTCCCAGGCGCGGATGAAGTCCTTGCGCGGCATCTTCGCCACCCGCGTGGACAGGTCGAGGATGCGGCGTTCGTGGTCCTTGATCCCGCCAATCACCTCGCGCAGCTTGCGCACCAGGGTGTCGACCAGGTTCAGCGGCAGCTTGAGCGTCATGAACTGCTCGGCCATCTCCTCGCGCAGCTTCAGCACCGGCTTGGCGCTGGGACCGTTCTTGGCATAGGACTTCTGGAACTTCGCGTGCAGGCCACCCAGCATCTCCATGCGGCGTGCGACCTCGAGCGGATCCGGGCCGGTCGGGCCAGCTTCCTCTTCGGTGTCGTCGTCTTCAGCGTCGTCATCGGCATTCTCGGTCGCTTCGGCCAGCGCAGCGGCCGCTTCGACCTTGGCCGCTTCGGCCGCGGCCATTTCCTCTTCGGTGCCGACGAAGCCGACCACGATCTCCGCCAGGCGCTTCTTGCCAGCCTTGTGCAACTCGTAGTCTTCCAGCAGCAACTGCACCGTCCACGGGAAGCTGGCCAGCGACGACAGCATCTGGTTGAGGCCTTCCTCGATGCGCTTGGCGATGGCGATCTCGCCCTCGCGGGTCAGCAGCTCGACCGTGCCCATCTCGCGCATGTACATGCGCACCGGGTCGGTGGTGCGGCCGCCCTCGGCGTCGAGCGCGGACAACGTCGCTGCGGCTTCCTCGGCAGCGGTGTCGTCGACTTCGCGGCCGCTGCCGGACTGGCCGGCCAGCAGCAGGGTCTCGGCATCGGGCGCAACCTCGTGCACCTCGATGCCCATGCCATTGATCATGCTGATGATGTCTTCGATCTGCTCCGGATCGACCATGTCGTCGGGAAGGTGATCGTTGACTTCGGCGTAGGTCAGGTAACCCTGTTCCAGGCCCTTGCTGATCAGTAACTTGATGTCGGACTGCGGGGCCTGACGTTCATTGGCCATGAGGGCGTGCCACCGGGAAGAGGGTCTAGGGAACCCTGCATTATACAAGAGTCGGCTTATACCGGCGCCTCGCCGCTCAGGCGCGTAGCAGGAAAGTGACCGGACCATCGTTGATCAGGCTGACCGTCATATGGGCCCCGAAGCGGCCACTTTCCACCCCCGGCAGATGCTGTTCGCGGCAGGTTTGCAGTAATCGGGCGAACATCAGTTCAGCCTCGGCCGGGGCCGCGGCGGTGCTGAAGCCCGGGCGCATGCCCGAAGACGTATCTGCGGCCAGGGTGAACTGGCTGACCAGCAGCAGCCCGCCGCCGCAGTTGGCCAGCGAGCGATTCATGCGGCCCTCGCCGTCGGCAAAGATGCGGTAGCCGAGCAGCCGCCGGCTCATGCGCGCGATCTGGACATCGCCATCGCCGGGTTCGATCCCGACCAACGCCAGCAGGCCGGCTCCGATCGCGCTGATGCATTCGCCATCGACTTCGACCCGGGCCTGGCTGACGCGCTGGATCAGGGCAAGCATCGCGGGTCTCCTCGAAAGCCGTGCGCCGGACATACCAGCGGGCAAAGCTAGCAGAACCCAGACGCTAGACTCCGCCCATGAGTTCGCTCGCCGCACGCCTGCTGTATCTGATCACCGCCGCGCTGGGCCGCTTGCCGTGGTCGTGGCTGAACCGCGCTGGCGATTTCGTCGCCGTCCTTTGGCGATGGCTGGATGCCCGCGAGGCGCGAGTGGCGCGCCGCAATCTCGAACTGGCCTATCCGCAACTGTCGGGCCTGGAGCGCTCGCAGCTGCAGCGCGCGATCCTGCGAACCACCGCGCGCCAGGCGCTGGAGACCGTGCGTTTCTGGACCCGCCGGCGCGCAGAAAACCTCGCGCTGATCCGCGAAACCCATGACATCGAACTGTTCGACGCCGCGCTTGCCTCCGGCCGCGGCCTGATCGTCGCCGCGCCGCATTACGGCAACTGGGAATTGCTCAACCAATGGCTGGCGTCGCGCACGCCGCTGGCAATCCTGTACCGGCCGCCGGAATCGGCGATCGGCGAGGCCTTCCTGCAACGGGTCCGCGCCGACGACGCCGACCGCGTCACCCAGGTGCGCGCCGACGGTGCCGCGGTGCGGCAACTGTGGAAGCTGCTCAAGGGCGGTGGCGTGGTCGGCATCCTGCCCGACCAGCAACCCAAGGCCGGCGATGGCGAATTCGCGTCGTTCTTCGACGTGCCGGCGCTGACCATGAGCTTGCTGCCGCGACTGGCCGCACGCACCGATGCGATCGTGCTGTTCGCCTGGTGCGAGCGCATCGGCCAGGCACCGGACACCGACGCGCCGATATTCGCGCTGCATGTCGAGCCGGCGCCGACCGCGCTGGCCGCGTCCGATCCCGTGGCCGGCGTGCACGCGCTCAATGCCACGGTCGAACGCATCGCACGTCGCCATCCCGAGCAGTACCAGTGGACCTACAAGCGCTATACGCTGCGCCCGCCCGGCAGTGGCGAGGACAACCCGTATCGCGA
>DASZZT010000175.1:0-17927 GCA_035543275.1 Luteimonas sp.
CGTCCTCGCGCAGGTCGAACACGCATTCATGGGTGTAGCTGGCGTAGACCAGATAGCCGCCGGTGGTGTGCAGCACGCCTTTCGGTTTGCCAGTGCTGCCGGAGGTGTAGAGGATGAACAACGGATCTTCCGCGTTCATGCGTTCGGGCTCGCATGTGCCGGGCTGGCTGTCGACCATGGCGTCGTACCAGCGGTCGCGCGGCATCTGCATGTCGACCGCCGCCCTGGTATGACGCACCACCAGAACGGTCTCGACCGAGTTGGTCCCCGCCAATTGCAGCGCGGCATCGACGTTGGCTTTGAGCGCAATGCGCTTGCCGCCGCGCAGGCCCTCGTCGGCGGTGATGATCAACTTGCTGGCGCAATCCTTGACCCGGTCGGCGATCGACTGCGGCGCGAAGCCGCCGAACACCACCATGTGCACCGCTCCGATGCGCGCACAAGCCAGCATCGCCACCACCGCCTCGGGAATCATCGGCAGGTAGATGGTGACGCGATCACCCTTGCCCACGCCAAGGTTGCGCAGTGCGTTGGCGAGCCGGCACACGCGCGCATGCAGGTCGCGATAGCTGATGCGCTGCGCCGGCTGCGACGGATCGTCCGGCTCGAAGATCAGCGCGGCCTTGTCGCCGCGCGTCTCGAGATGACGATCCAGGCAGTTGACGCTGGCGTTGAGTTCACCGTCGGCGTACCAGCGGATGCGGAAATCAGCGGCATCGAAGCTGACGTCCCTGACTTGCGTCGGCGCTGTCATCCACTCCAGCCGCTGCGCGATCCGGCCCCAGAAGCCATCGGGATCGCGCACCGATTCGGCATACAGATGTTCGTATTCGTCGCGGCGGATGCGCGCGTGCGCGGCAAAAGCTGCAGGCACTGGATAGACGCTGGGCGCGTCGGACATGGCAGATTCCGCGAATGGCTTGCCGCGAGTGTGCCGCAAGTTCAATCAGGCGACAGCGAATCGCCGCATCGGCGTGCTCAGGACACTCCGTGGTGCTTGCCCTGGTACGGTCGGTACCAGGCACGGATCCGGGCGATATCGGCGGCCATGTCGTCGCCCAGTTCGAACAGCGGGCCGATGCCGATGACCTTGTCCGGATAGTGGAAATACACCAACAGCACCGGCACGTCGGCGGCCTTGGCGATCTTCCAGAATCCGGTCTTCCAGCGCGTCACCGGCTTGCGTGTGCCCTCCGGCGCCAGCCCGAACCAGAACCGCTCGTTGTCGCGGAAGCGCGCGGCGATTTGCTTGACCACGCCGTGCGCAGCGCCGCGATCGACCTCGGTCGAGCCGAGCCAGCGCATGATCGGTCCCAGCGGCCACCAGAACAGCTGGTGCTTGCCGAGGATCCTGATATCCAGGCCCAGTGCCAGCCTGGCGGCGAAGCCCAAGATGCCGTCCCAGTTGGACGAATGCGGCGCGCCGATCAGCATCAGCTTGGGAAGATCGGGAAATGCGCCGACCATGCGCCATCCGCCGACTTGCAGGATCGTGCGCCCGAGCCAGCGCATGAATCGGTTCGGTCGCAACCGCGGCGCGTTCGGCGGCAGCGGCAGCACCCGGTCGTCGGCACCCCCTGGCATGCGCTGCACTCGCTAATCCCAGTCACGCGCGCCGCTGCGGCCGCGCTTGATCGTGCCGCGCTCGCGCTTCGCGCCGAGCCGGCGCTCCTTCGAGCCGCGGGTCGGCTTGGTGGCGATCCGCGGCTTGGGCGCGCGCAGGCCGGCGGCAACGAATGTAGCGAGTCGCTCGCGCGCATCGTCGCGATTACGCTCCTGGGTACGGAAACGCTGCGCGCTGATCACCAGCACGCCGTCCGTGGTCAGGCGGCGGTCGCGCCTGACCAGCAGTCGCGCGCGCACGGCCTCGGGCAGCGAAGGCGAGTTGGCAATATCGAAACGCAGCTCGACCGCGGTCGCGACCTTGTTGACGTTCTGCCCGCCCGGCCCGGTCGAACGCACGAAGCGTTCGACCAGTTCGTCGTCCGGGATCAGCAGGTTGTCGGCCACATGCAGCATGTGGCGATTGTAGGGTCGATGGCTCGGGCGGCAAGCCGGGCCCGGTCAATGCCTGGCGCGTTCCCGTGCAAGCCAGGCCCGGTAACCGCGGAAATGGTGGATCGCGAAGCCGGCGAACGCCGGGCTATCGCGATACGCCTGCTCGACAAGTCGCAGCTCACGCTCGAGGTCCGGCTCGGCCAGATGGTCGAACGAGACTTTCTGAATGTCGCTGGGCGTGACTTCCACGCCGATGACGACCCGCTTGTGGTGGCTGTCTGCGTATGTCATCTCGTTGCTGGCGTGATCGATGATGCCGTCGCCGCCTTGCGCATGGTCGCGGTAATCCATCAACGCCGCGTAGTCGTAGATGTCGAAGACATGCTCGCTGACCGGTTTTTTCACGCCGCGCCAGTCGAGCTCAATGCCGTCGAACCAGAACGGCATCGCGGGGCCAACTGCGAGCGAGAGGCCGGATTTGCGCTTGAGCGCCATCAGCTCCTGGCCCATGTCGAGGAAGTGCAGCAGCAGTCCATCGCGCTGGGTGTCCCACTGCTCGAGGATGTGCGGCTCGATGTCGAGGTTGACGCCATCGAAGCGCTCGTCCGGGCTGGCCGCGGCGTTGTAGTCGAGCACGCGCTGGAACATCGCCACCGCGTCCTGCCGGTGCGACGGCAGGATGTAGGCCTCCGTATGCAGATAGGCCGAGCCCAGCAACGCGTAGGCGCGCATGCCGCGGCGATGCAGGCGGCGGATCAGCTGGCGATAGGCGTCGGGCCGGCTTTCGATCAGGTTGCGGCCCTGGTAGGCATCGGCATACAGGTAGATGGTGTCGACGTGCTTGGCGCGCAGGAATGCGATCGCCTCGTCTGCGAAGGCGCGATCCTCCACCAGCGCGTACGAGTCCTGCTCCCAGGTCCAGATCGCGCGCTCCGCGGCCGCGGCGGAAAATGCACTCGACGCGAAGACGACGACGATCGCGATCAGGATCGATTTGGTCATGGCCGCGCTGCTGTGGTCGGATCGACTGGCCGTCGGTGATTGCAGTCTAGTCCTGCAGACGCACCGGGATCTGATGCCGGCCAACCCCCACGCTCTTGCCGGTTTTTGGATCGGACGGGATCACGGTCAGGAAGTAGCGACCCGCCGGCACGCCGCGGGAATTGACCGGCAGCCGCAGCGAGACCTCCTGTCCCGGCGCCAGCGTCATTGCCGCACCGTAGGATTCCGATAGCTCGCGGCCATCGCCGGACAGCAGCACGATCAAGGGGACGAATTCCGCGCTCGGCAGCGATCCGGCATTGGCGAAATCGACCTCCACGGTCAGGTCTCCGACGTGCGCCAGCGCGGGCGTGCGTACGTCGCGCACGGCCAGCGCCACGCCTGCGCTGGCCGGCGCGGCCGGCGCCGCGCGCTCCAGCTCCCGGTAAGCCACGAGTTGCTGCGCGGCGTCGGCTGGCATCAGCGCGAGGTCGTGCGCGAAGCGGTCGTTGGCCGCGCGGAACCGCGCAAACCGCGCCTGCACCCGGGCGAGCGCAGCGTCGTCATGGATCGGCTCGATCGCCATGCCGTCGCTCATGGCGTAGAGCGTGTCTTGGTTGAGGAACCAGTCGCCGGACACGAAGTCGACGAGGTTGGTCTTGGTCTGCTTCAGCGGGACATCGTGGAGGTTGCGGAAGTACGGCGCCATGTCCAGGCCGGAGCCGACCCAGGTGACGGCGCGCGGCGTCCTGATGCCGTAGTTGTGTGACAGGAAGGCCAGCAGCGACGGCGCGACGTCGAAATGGGACGACACCGCCTTGCTCCGTGCCGGCGCCTTGAGCAGCGGCGAGAAGATGTAGAAGGGCACGTGGTAGCGGTCGATCCGCGTCGACATCGGGATTTCCGGTAGCCGGTGGTCGCCGGTCACGATGAAGATCGTGTTCTGGTAGGCAGGATCGCGTTTGGCTTCGTCGAAGAAACGGCGCAATGCGTCGTCGGTGTACAGGATCGACGCATAGATGTTGCGATAGGCGCGATAGGCGTCCTTCTGTTGCGCGTCCACACCCAGCGCGTCCAGGCGCTGTTCGAAACGCTGCTCGTAGCGTGCCTGCCCCGGGAACGTGTAGGGCGTGTGCATGGTGATGGTCTGGATCACCGAGACGTAGGGCTGCGGCGTATCGCGGTTTTCGCGCGCGAGCGCCAGTGACAGCAGTTCGTGATCGGCGTAGCCCCAGCTGGTGGTGCCGGGGCTGCGCACGTAACCCGGGCCGTAGTCGCCGTCTCCGACCAGCACCTCGACGCCCTGCCGCTGCAGGAACGAGCGCTCGTTGTCGAAGTCCAGATCGGTGCCGCCGTAGAACTTCAGGTGGTAGCCCTGCCCCTTCAACACGCTCAACAGCGTGTCGGCGCGGGCCGGCATGCGTTCGCCCAGCGCACTGAAGCCGTTGTCGCCGAACGGCAGCGAGCCGAACAACGAGGGCAACACGGCGAATGTCCGCCCCTGTACCGCCAGGAAGTTGTCCCAATACAGGCTGCGCCCGGCGAGCGAATCCAGGAACGGCGTGAAGCTGCCCAGTGCAGCATCCGGGCCGGAGAACGAACGCCCCAGGCCTTCGACGATGACGAAGACCAGGTTGGGCGGCTGGCCCGCCCGGATCGTGAAATGCGGCCCCAGCACGTCGGGCGTCTGCTCGACGCGCAGGAACGGATAGCGCGGATCCAGATACTGGAATGCGGCAGCGGCATCTGCTTCGCTGGCGGCACCTCCGCCGGCGGTGACCGACGCCGCGTCCTTCGCCTGCGGGCGGGCGAAGTATCCAAGGCTGTCGTCGAAGAAATACGCGGCCTTGTCGAGCGCCAGGTTGTAGGCGTCTTCCGTTTCCGCCCGCTGCTCGAAACGCACCGGCGCCGCAAACAGCGCCAGCAGCGCAGCTGCGAACACGGCCAGGGTCGTGCGCAGCGAAGGCGTGAACCACGGACGCCTGATCAACCACGCCAGCAGCGACCACAGGCATGCCACCGGCAGCAGGAAGGCGGCGATGGCCGTCGCGTCCGGTCGCGCCCCGGCCGACACGGTTTCGCGGATATCCCGCCACGAATATGCAAACAGGTCCGCGCCCAGCGGCACGCGTGCGGTGAGAAAGTACTGGGCGAGGAACACCTGGACGAGAACCAGCAGCGACCAGGTGATGCCGAGGCTCCAGAAACATCCGCGGCGCGAGCGGATCAGAAGAAAGGGCAGCGAAACCAGGAACAGGCCGGGCAGGTATCGGGCCAGGCTGAGGACATCCTGGCGGATGGCAAGCCCGACGATGCGAACGGCATCGTGGAACGTGGTGCCCACCTGCATGCCGGCAAACAGTTCCAGCGCGCGGGCGCACACGCAGGCAAGCACCAACGCCGGCAACAGCCACAGGAATCGGCAGGCGGCCGCGCCGAGGCCGCCGCGTTGCTTGGGTGTCGGGTCTGGGTGGATTGTCTGCTCCACGATCGATCCGCTGCGCGCACTGTCTACCATCGCCTATACAAGGCTCCGTAGATGCCGCGCTCGACGAAGGAGTCGGCGTCGTCGCCGTAACCGACACCAATCTTGAAGCCCCAGCGCGGGCTCGGATATTTCACGAACGCGACGCTGGCGGAGGAACTGCGGTTGCGACCGACGACACCGGGGTTGCCGGACAGCAGGTCGCGGCTGCGGCCCGATCCGGCGTTGAACTCCACGTAGTTGTCGCCATCGCCGGCGTAGTAGTAACGCACCTGGCCACGGAAGCTGGTGCTGTGGCCGCCGTCGCCCGGGATATAGAGCGTACGTGCGCGCAGATAGAAATTGCCGACGTATTTGCCGACACCGATGCCGTACATGTCGACATTGGAATTGGTGAAATCGAGACGGTCATAACTGCCGGATAACTCCCAGCCGTGGCCGACGCCCTGGAACAGTTCGGCGCGCCAGGCGTTGCCCGGGTAAAGATCACCACGCGGGCCATGCTGGTAGCGCAGGTTCGCATAGGCGCGGCTCCACAGGTCGACGTACCCGTCGAGCGCCCAGGCGCGATCGCTGGTGCCGAAGCGCCGGGCGTCGAGCAGTTCGACCGCCAGCGAGCCGTGCTCGAAATGACGCCGCAGCGATGCGGTGTATTCGCCCCAGGGATTGCGACTGGGGCTGAACCAGGTCCTGCTCGCCGCGAGGCTGGCGGACCAGTGATAACCCGCCGGCACCACGACCTCGGGGTTCTGCACGCGCGGCATCAGCGACTGCAGGTAGCTGTCGACCTGCGCCGCATCCGCGCCATTCACGCCGGCGGCCTCGAACTCCGCACGCGCGGCCGTGTAATCGCCCGCCGCGCGCAACGCGCGTCCGCGTGCGACGTGCGGCGCCGGATCAGTGGGGTTCAACGCGATCCAGCGGCCGTAGGCGTCAGCCGCCTGCGTCGGCCGGTCACTCCACAGGTACATGTCGCCGAGTGCAGCCCAGGCGTCGGCATAGTTCGGCGCTGTGGTGGTGACAGAACGCAGGTCGGCCTCGGCCTCTTGCCATTGGCCCATCCACGCATACACCCGCCCGCGCCCGAGCAGCACATCGGCGTTGCCCGGAGAGGCCTCGAGAAGCTGCGAATACGCCGCAATTGCCTCGTCGCGCTTGCCGGAGATCGCCAGTTCGCGCGCGGCCTGGAACCGCTGCTCGTAACTTGCCTGGCTTACCGCAGCGTCAGTGGTGACCGGCGTCGGCGTGGCGTCGGGATGAGCCTGCGCCGCCGCCGAACCCGCGCCTGCCAGCAACGCGATCTGCGTCAGCGAAAGAATGAATGGTTTCATTGTGTGCTCATGGTTGACGGGCGAAGACCGGTTCCATTCCGGAGGTTCCAACTTGCGCATCGGTTCGCGGCTGCGCACCGACTGATCCACTGCGTCACTGGCTGTGCTGCCACGACGCATCGCGCGCGATGACGCCCCAGTGCCTCTTTCCCGCGCGGGTGAACAACCACTTCATCAATCCCATGAAACGCCACACCGAATTGAGTTGCCGGTAGCCGAAGTTCTCCAGGATCGCGACGAAGAACAGTTTGAGCTGCTGCCTCGGCCGCGGATACATGTGGAACGACAGCTCCTCCAGGAACAGCGCATTGATCGACAGCAGCACGCCCATTCCCACCGAGGCGAACAGGAACACCATGAACGACTGGATCGGGATCAGGTCCATGAGCCACAACAGGATCAGCGCCGTGTAGCCGAGCACCTCGATCACCGGCCCGAGCAGCTCGAACAACACCATGAAGGGGAACGCCAGCCAGCCGACGGCCCCCGAGTTGCGGCTGAACATGAGCCTGAAATTGGGCACCAGGCTTTCCGCCAGGCCACGCTGCCAGCGCATGCGCTGGTTCTTCAGTGACGCCAGGTCGGTCGGCGCCTCGGTCCAGCAGATCGGATCGGGCACGAAGGTGATGCGATACGGCCGCTTTTCCTGGCGCAGGTTGCGGTGCAGGCGCACCACCAGGTCCATGTCCTCGCCCACGGTGTCGGAGCGGTAGCCGCCGACGGCAATCACCCGCTCCTTGTAGAACACGCCGAACGCGCCGGAGATGATCAGCAGCGCATTGAGCGGCGACCAGCCGAGGCGACCGAACAGGAAGGCGCGCAGATATTCGACCAGCTGGAACAGAGCCAGAGGGTTGCGCGGCAGCGCGACCTTGGCCATCAAGCCATCCTTGACCGTGCAGCCGTTGAGGACGCGAACCACGCCGCCGACCGCCACCGTGTTGGCATCCTCCAGGAACGGGCGCACCACCTGCCAGAGGCTGTCCTTCTGCAGGATGCAATCGGCGTCCACCACGCAGAACAGGGGATAGCGCGCGCAATTGATACCGGCATTCAAGGTGTCGGCCTTGCCGCCATTGTCCTTGTCCACCAGCCGCACGTTGGGATGGGTCGACGATGCATAGATCTTCTTGACCGGCTCGGTGACGATCCTCTTGCGGTAGGCCTCGGGGAATTCGTGCATCGCGAATTCGCGTATCACCGCATCCCGGGTGGCGTCGCTGGAGCCATCATTGACGACCACGATCTCGAATTCCGGATAGTTCAGCTGCAGCAGCGAACGGATCGAGCTGACGATCGACCGCTCTTCGTTGAAGGCCGGCACCACGATGCTGACCGGCGGCTGGTAGGACGCCAGGCTCCTGGGCAGGTATTGCTCACGGTGATCGCGCATGTAGCGGATGATGCTGAACACCGAGATGTAGTTGAGCGCGAGGTACACCATGTTGATGCTGATGAAATACGCCAGGAACACCCACTGCGAGGACACCGCCCATTGCGCCCACGGGATGCCCTGGAGGGAAGTGGCCAGATCCGAGAAGTAGCTCATGTCAGGCAGCCTCTTTGTGGTGTTCGGCCAGGACATGGTCGATGACGTCGCGCGCGTACTTGTCGGTCTGCGCCTGCTGGATCTGCCGCATCTGACCGGCGTCGACGAAAGGCAACTTCATGAGCGCCTGGGCGGCGCGGTAGCGAACCCACCATTGCTCGTCCGCCAGCATGGCGATGAGCCGCTGCTCGTCGCCGGCAACTCCGAGGCGACCCAGCGTGACCGCGGCCAGCATCCGTACATGCCAGCGCGAATGCGTCAGCAACGGCCGTACAAGATCGAGAGCCGCCGGATTCGACATTACCTGCAGGCAGGTCGAGATCAGCCGCTCATCCGTGGATGACGCCAGGCTCTTGCGGATGATCGGAGCGGCAGCCTCCGGGCTCACACTGGCGAGCAGGCGTACCAGGCGCGGCGCGATCTCGGCATGCGCCTGCAGTGTGGCCTCGGACAACTCCTGGGATAGCACGTGGTCGCCGCCGGCTTCCTGCAGGATGGTCGCGATGCTGCCTTGCGACCAGTCGTGGCGGCGCACGATCTGCGGCACCACCATCGAAGCCGCGCGGCCCGGGTCGATCTGCATCAGCGCGCGTGCGGCGCACAGCGACACGATCGGGCTCTTGTCGTCGATGAAGGCCTCGATCCGGTGGAAATTGCCGCTGTTCTTGACGTGCCCAAGGGCGATGATCGCGACCAGATGCTTGTGGAATCCGCGCTGGTCGAGGATCCGGTACAGCTGCTTCTCCAGCCCGACCTCGCCGGCGATCCTCGACAGGTAAGGGGTGGTGCCGCCGTGCAGGGGCTCGTGCGCCTCATTCCAGGCTTCGAGGAATCCGGACAGATCCCGCAGACGCAGCGTCGGCACCTGAGCCGTGGCCTCGTTCGGGCCGGCCATCAGGACCCGCCTCCAGGAAGCCACCCCACGCGCATGATTCCTTTCCCGGCGCAGCACGAGTTGCCGCATGATGAGGATGACCGTCAGCATGACCACCGTCATCACCGTGATCACGACGCCCAGCCAGAAGGCGAAGACGATTTTCGGATCGGTGCCAATCAAGCTTTCCAATGTCGGATCCTTTGCTCGAATACAACCTGCGGTTCGTAGTCACCAGCTGCACGGCGCACCGTGCCTGTCGACGCTTGTCTGCGTCGGACGCATCTTTTATTCGCTTGCACGCGTGCGGGTTTTGCCAGCGTGGCGGCGGAACGTCCGGACAATCGTGACGCCTTGTCGGGCTTGGGCTACAGCGCGCTTCAAAGTGGCAACCTCCCCGACGCCGAACAACAATTCAACCTTGCCTTGTCAAAACACCCCGATGATATTTCCGCGGTCGAGGGACTCGGCTATGTCAGGTATCGGCAAGGGCGCGACGCCGAAGCCATCTCCCTGCTCCGGCGCGTAGTGACCCAGATCCCCGACAACACCGATGCCCGCGACGTCCTGCAAAAACTGGAACCCCCGACCGAAGCCGCCCCGGATGCGCCCGAGGCGAAAGCACCGGACGCCGCCATGGCCGACGTCAACTAGCGACGTATCTGGTTAGGGGTCACGCAAACTGCGTGCCAAAGTGTGCAATCGGTCGCAGTCCTGACACGGCGCGCGTCACATCGATCCCAAACGCGCGCGGCGTCTATCACGAGCCCTATCGCGTTGCCGCGCAGCGTCACTATCGGTCGCGACGCGCCGCCCTGATCTGCCAGCGTCACCTGCTCCGGCTGGCGAAGTCCATGTCGAACAGCGCCAGGGCCTTGTCGAACTCGGCGTCGACCGGCGCGCTCACCGTGACCCGCACGCCGGTGACAGGATGCACGAACCCCAGCCGCTGCGCATGCAGCAGCATGCGCTGCACGCCGAGCATGCGGAACGTGCGGTTGTGGCGTCCGTCGCCGTGGCTGCTGTCGCCGATCAGCTGATGCGAGACATGCTTGAGGTGGCGGCGGATCTGGCGAAAGCGGCCGGTCTCGGGTTGCGCGCGCAGCAGCGCATGGCGCGAGGTTTCGAAGCCGGCCGACGGCAACGCCAACTCGGTCGTGGCGAGGCGTTCGAAGCGGGTGATCGCCGGCTTCTTCAACGGCTTGCCGGGGCCGCCATCGAGCGGATGATCGACGACGAAATGCTCCTCGGGCCAGCCGCGACAGATGGCGAGATAGTCTTTCTCGAACCCGCGTGACATCACCAGCTTGCCCAGCGCGGACGCGGTGTCGCGGTCGAATGCCAGCAGCAGGCAACCGCTGGTGGCGCGGTCCAGACGGTGCACCAGGAAGATCGGTTTGCCGAACTGCGCCCGCAGGCGATCGGCGGCGAAGTCGGTCTCGCCGCGGGCCAGCGCGCTGTCGTGGACCATCAGGCCGGCGGGTTTGTCGACGACGGCGAGATGGTCATCACGGTAGAGAACGGTCAGCGGCATGGCTGCTCCTGCAGGAGCGGCTCGCGGGATCAGCGCCGCGGCCAGGCGGCGAGCAGCGCCCACAGACCGCCGAGGCCCGCGATCCAGGTGGCCACTGGCACCGAGAGTAAGCGCGGGCCGCCAGCTTCCAGCGCGTACAACACCGCGGCGACGATCAATAAACCAGTGCCGAGGATCGCGCCGACCGCGCGGCGCTGGAAGACGCGGGTCGCGTGCGTCAGTTCCGCCAGCTGTTGCGAGTGCATGTGCATCTGCTGCTTGCCTTCGACCTGCTGCGTCAGCCACGCGTGCAGCAGTCGCGGCATGTCGGGGGCGTGGGTGATCATTTCCGGCAGGCGCTTGCGGAATTCGCTGGCCAGACGCTTCGGGCTGTAGCGCTCGACGAGGATCTTCTCCAGCACCGGCCGCGCCACCGCCCAGATGTCGAGCTTGGGATCGAGCAGGCGGCCGACGCCCTCGATGTTGAGCAGCGTCTTCTGCAGCAGGATCAGCTGCGGCTGCAGGGTGAGTTCGTAGCGCTGCGCGGTGCGGAACAACTTGATCAGCACCTCGGCCAGCGAGATTTCCGACAGCGGCCGGGTGAAGTATGGCTCGCACACCGATCGCGCGGCGGCTTCGAGCTCGTCGATGCGGATGTGCGACGGCATCCAGCCCGCCTGCACGTGCAACTCGGCGATCCGATGGTAGTCGCGGTTGAAGATCGCCATGAAGTTCTCGGCGAGGTAGTACTGATCCTCGCTGGAGAGCTGGCCCATGATGCCGAAGTCGAGCGCGATGAAGCGCGGGTTGTCGCGGCGCACGGGATCGGCATCGACCCAGATGTTGCCGGCGTGGGCGTCGGCGTGGAAGAAATTGTCGCGGAACACCTGGGTGTAGAACACGCGCACGCCTTTTGCGGCCAGCGCCTTGCGGTCGATGCCGGCGGCGTCGAGCGCTTTGATGTCGTCGGACGGGATGCCGCGCACGCGCTCCAGTGTCAGCGCGCGCCCGGCGGTGTGGCTCCAGACGACTTCGGGCACGTACAGGTCGGGCGAGTCCAGCCAGAAGCGGCGCAGCACCGACGCATTCGCGCCCTCGCGTTGCAGGTCGAGTTCGGCGGCGAGCGTGCTTTCGATCTCAGTCACTATCGCGCGCGGACGGATCTTGTCGGCCGCCGGATGGGTGCGGTCGACCAAGGCCGCGATGTTCTTCAGCAGCGCAATGTCGGCTGCGATCTGCTTTTCGATGTTCGGACGCAGCACCTTGACCACGACCTCGCGGGCCGGCTTGCCATCGGTCGGCGCCAGCGTCGCCGCATGCACCTGTGCGACCGATGCCGAGGCCAGCGGCGTGGTGTCAAAACTCGCGAATGCCTCGCCGATGCTGCGACCGAGCGACCGCTCGACCAGCGCGCGCGCGGTGTCGCCGTCGAAAGGCGCGACCCGGTCCTGCAGCAGCGTCAATTCTTCCGCGACATCCGTCGGCACCAGGTCGCGGCGGGTCGACAGGATCTGTCCGAACTTGACGAAGATCGGCCCGAGCTCCTGCAGCGCCAGCCGCAGGCGTGCGCCGCGCGACTGCGCCGCGATCTCGCGCGAGGCACGCGGCACGAACGGCCGCATCAGCCGCAGCCAGCGCTCGGCCGGGGTGTCGTCGAACAGGTCGTCGAGCCGATAGCGCACCAGCACCCGGCCGATCCGCCACGCGCGCAGCGCCGATTTCATGCGCGCCCTCATGTGCGCGCCCGCGCCGACAGGCGCGACACCCGCGCGGCCATGCGCTCGACGTCGTCGCGCAGCACATCGACGTCATCCAGGAACGCGTGCACCTCATCGCGCGCGACCACGTCGCGCGATTCCTCGGTAACGAATTCCGCCGCACTTTCGGCCAGGTTGCGCCCGGCCACGCGCGCCTGTTTCAACGCGCCGGCGCAGGCATTGGCGATCTGCACCCCGAGCACGTCGCCGAACGCCCGCGCGAACGGCTGCTGCCAGTCCGGATCGAAGCGTTTGGCCAGGCGCTGCAGGCGACGCGCGAGGTCGGCGTCGCCTTCCAGGCGCATGCGCCCGACCGGCGGCGCGTCGTCGCGGCGGAACACGCTTCCGAACGGCGCGGGTAGTTGCGACAGCAGCCCGGAAAGCGTGCTGCGCATGCTCAGATCCGGTTGCGCATCGGCATCGACCGGCCCCACCACCAGCCGCTGGCCGTCGACGCGTACCTGCAACGCCAGCGGTGGCCTCGCGTTCGATGAAAGCTCGACCGCCAATGCGACGCGACGGCCATCGAGCGCCGCAATCCCGTCGCGCGTGTCCGGATCCAGCGCCAGCGCGCGGTTGAGCGCGGCCTCCAGCGTGCGTCCGGCGAGTGGTTTCCAGTTCAGCGGCGATGCGGTCATCGCGGCATTCTAGCTGCGCCGCGATAGCACTGGCTTGCGGCTTCCTCCCAACGCGCCGCCGCGCGCCGTGAGACCGGCTTGCGGGGGTGCAAGACCTGATTCCCGGTTTGCGGCTCAAGCCGCTCCCGCAGAAGCCGCAAGTCTTCGCAGCCCCTCGGCGATCGACACCCGCGGCACATAACCGAAGTCGCGCGTGGCCGGCGTCATGTCGTACCAATGAGCGGTGCCAAGTTGCTCGGCGAGGAAGCGGGTCAACGGTGGCTCGCCGCGCAGCGGCAGCAGCGTCCACGCCGCCTCGCACAGCGCGCCGATCGCATAGGCGACCGGAAATGGCAGCGTCTTCGTCACCGGCGGCGCACCGGCCGCCTGCAGCAGCGCGTTGACGATTTCGCGCGCCGGCTTCGGTTCGCCGTTGCTGATGAAGTAGGCGCGCCCGGCGCAGGCGGCGCCGGGCGCGAGATGTTCGAACGCATCGAAGTGCGCCTGCGCGGCGTTGTCGATATAGGTCGTGTCAATCAGGTTGTCGCCGCTGCCGACCAGGCGCAAGCGGCCGGCGCGGGCGCGCTGCGCCAGTCGCGGCAGCAGTTGCGCGTCACCGGGACCCCAGATCAGGCGCGGCCGCAAGGCGATCGTGGCCAGCGTCGCAGCGTTCGCCGCGAGCACCGCCTGCTCGGCGATTTTCTTCGTGGTCGCGTAGTGCGCCTTGAAGTGCTCGCCGTAGGGCACGGTATCGGCCGTGCCGCCTGCGACCGGATGGGTGGCGCGATGGGTGACGCTCGGGGTCGATGTGTAGACGAGCTTGCCGATGCCATGCGCGCGGCAGGCGGCGATGACGTTGTCGGTGCCGATCACGTTGGCGCGGTGGTAGCTGTCGTAACTGCCCCAGGCGCCGGCCTTGGCGGCGTTGTGGAAGACCGCGCCGCAACCTTGTGCCGCCGCGATGACGGCGGCGTGGTCGGCGAGGTCGCCCTGCAGCTGGCGCACGCCGAGCGCAGCGAGCGTCGGGTAATGGCCGCGGTTGAAGCTGGTGACAGTGTGCCCGCGCGCAACCAGGCCGCGGCATAGTGCCTGGCCGAGGAATCCACCGCCGCCTGTGACCAGAATGTTCATGCGCTGTCGTTCACGCCCTCTCCGGTGGCGACACGGAGACAGCAAGGCGCCTGGCGGCCCACAGCGCGAGCTTTTCGCGGCCGATCTTGGCGTTGTGGCGGATGTCGACCGGGAACTTCGGGTGGAACAGGAACCTCCCGACCTGGGCGGTATGCACGAAGCCATTGGCAATGTGGCGCAGCTCGCCAGCGATGCGCGCGTGCGCGTCGCGCTTGACGCCGTCGCGCAGCTCCACGCACAGCACCGGCCGTTGCGCGCCGCGCGCGCCGATGCCGACCAGGGCCGTGCGGCGCACGTCCGGATGCGTGTTGAATATCGGCTCGACCTGTTCGGTGCACAGGGTGCCGTTGCCGGTGACCACGCGCTGCGACTTGCGGCCGCAGAACCAGAGGCCACCGGCGTCGTCGATCCAGCCGAGGTCGCCCATGCGGTGCACGACGCGTTCGCTGCCATCGGCCAGCACCTCGCGGATTTTCGCCAGGCGCGTGGCGGCGTCGCGGTTGAAATAGGCATCGGTCGTGGTCGGCCCGGCGACGGTGATCTCGCCAACCTGGCCGGGCTTCACCAGCAGCTCGTCCGACCACTGTGCGATCGCGCCATCGTCGATGCGGATGATGCGCACCTCGTTCGGCGGCACCGGGCGACCGACGCAGGTGCCGGCGCCGGATTCGGTGCGCGCGCGGGTGGCTTCCAGTTCGCGGCCTTCGATCACCGTGACCGGCAGGCATTCGGTGGCGCCGTACGGCGTCCACAGTTGCGCGTCGTCCGGCAGCAACGCGCGCATTGCCGCAACCACGTCGGCTGGCACCGGCGCCCCCGCCGACAGCACCCGTTGCAGCGTCGGCAGCTTGACGCCGTGCCGCGCCAGCACCGCGATCAGCGCCGGCGAGCCGAACAGTTGGGTCACCCCGAAGCGCTCGATCGCGCGCATCAGCTTGCGCGGGTTCGCGCGCGCCGGGCGCGTGGGGTCCATGTCGGGAATGATCGAGGTCAGCCCCAGCGCGGGATCGAACAGCGCGAACGGCGGGAACGTCGACAGGTCGACGCCACCGGCCATGATGCCGAACGCCTCGCGCAGCATGTTGATCTGCGCTACGAAATGCCGATGGCGATAGACCACGCCCTTGGGCACGCCGGTCGAGCCGCTGGTAAACAGGACCGCGGCGATGTCGTCGGGTTGCGTGTCGGCCAGTTGGAAATGCGCCTGCTGCGCGCCGGCGCGCTCGACCTGCGCCAGCGTTGCATCCGCCCACCACGCGCGCCTGCCGATGGTGATACGCACGCGCGCCGATTTCGTCCAGCCGAGCACGCGGCGCGCGAGCTGCGCCAGCGGAATGCCGATGAAGGCCTCCGGCTGCGCTTCGTCGAGACATTGCTTCAAGACGCGCCGGTCGATGCCCGGATCCACCAGCACCGGCACCGCGCCAGCCTTGAACAGCGCGAACATCAGCAGGAAGAACTCCGGCGTCGGCCGCACCATCACCACCGTGCGCGTGCCGCGGACGATGCCGCGCATCGCCAGCCCCGCGGCGATCGCGTCGCTGCGCGCGTCGAGCTGCGCGTAGGTCAATGTGACGTCGTAACGGCCGCTGCGGCCGGGGCACCGCATCGCGACCTGATCGGGACGTTCGCGCGCCAGGCGCGGTAAGGATGCGGCGATGTTGCAGAGTTGGCCCATCGGAAGATTATGGACGCCATAGCGTGCGCTGTGCGCACGGCACAGGTTAAATAAGCGACACCATGAAGGCCTTCGTGCGCACAGCGCACGCTACGGTTCTTGAAGCGCCACACGAAGAGCAACCCCCTCCCAGCTGCGCGGGCAAGGGTGAAATTACCGCGGATGCGCGTCAAGAAACTCGCGGATGCCCGGCACCAGCACCACGTGCTCGTCCTCCAGCACGTAATGCCCGGCATCGGCGAAGGTGTGCACCTGCGCGTTCGGCAGCGATGCGGTGAAGGTGTCCAGACAATGCCTGTCGAACACGAAATCGCACAGCCCCCAGGCGATGAACACAGGCCGATCGGCGAACTCGTGCAGGCGGCGTCCGGCCTCGCTCACCAGCGGCCACGCAGGATCGCCGGCGCGCAGCGGGATGTCCTGCACGAAACGCAAGATCGCGATGCGGTTGCGCCACGAGTCGTAGGGCGCGACATACGCGTGGCGCACTGCAGCCGGCATCCGCTTCTCGACGCCGACGCGCGAGGCCACGCTGGAAAACGCATTGAAACCGCGGATCAGCAGCGCGCCGAGCTTCGAATCGCGCCCGAGCGCCAACTGCCACGGCATGCGCTTGCCGGCCGGCAGCGGGAACACCGCAGTGTTGAGGATGACCAGCCGCCCGACCTGCGCCATGCGCGACAGCGCCCACGCGATGCCGATCATGCCGCCCCAGTCGTGTACCACCAGCGTCACCGGGCCGGTGATGCCGAGCCGGTCGAGCAGGGTCGCCAGATCATCGACGCGCGATCGCAGCGTGTAGTCGTAGCGCGGCGATGCCCCGGCGGAATCGTCCGGCTTGTCCGACAGCCCCATGCCGACATGGTCCGGCACGACGCAGCGATAGCGGTCGCGCAGGCCGAGCACGAGGTGGCGCCAGTAATAACTCCACGAGGGATTGCCGTGCAGCATGACGATGACCTCGCCGTCGCGTGGACCTTGGTCGAGGTAGCTCATCGCGATGCCGGGGCGCACCTCAATCCGTAACGGCCGGAAGGGGTAATCGGGAGGATTCATCGCTTCTTCTCAATCTTCTTGTTGCTCTTGTCGATCTGGCCAATGCTCTTCTCTGGCGTCGGCAATCTTTCCGGCATGGTTCCGCCCAATTCGCGGATCGTGTCTCGAACCTTCTGACCCACTTCCTGATGGGTCTGGTTGGCGCGTTGTTTGCCGCGGATGTTTTCGCGCTTGAGCTTTTCTTCGGTCTGCGTGGCGCGGAACAGATTGGCCGCCAGTTCGGTGCTGCCCATGTGGTCGAGAATCTTCTGACTTTTCTTCAGACCCTTGCGCGCATGGATTTCCTTGGCCGACAAACCGCCATACAGTCCACGATAGCCGTGATCCTGAAATATCGCGTAGTCCACAGGCGTCTCCACGCCAGCCCGCTTCGCTGCAGCAGCGAGGTGTTTGTTATGGGTGGCCAGCTCGTTGCGAACAGCAAGCCGCTTGTCGTCTTCGCTCAAGCCGGAAAGCGCGTTGGCATCGGCCAACTCCTGGCGGCGGGTCTGCAGGGCGAAATACGTTTGTCCGATCGCAATCACCGGCTTCGACGGATCGCCGTTCTGGACGATCAGGTAACAGGCATAGCGCGACAGACGTACGTCCGCGACTTCCCGGGACGCCCCAGAGCCAATTGCGACCATTTCGAGGATATCCTCGAAATGGTCGGCCACCGCGCGTCCGCTCTTGCGGCAGGCTTCCTGCGCGCGCCGAATGACCGGCAGGAAATGGCGGTATTCGGAGTATTCCAGCACTTTGGCAAGCGCCCGCGCCTGCCAGAATTCGCCATCGACTTCATCGGCATGACGGATGTTTTCAAAAGCGGTGCGGTGGCGTTTGCCGATCGGTTGATCCGTCATGTCGATCTCCATGGAAGGCGCTTGCGGACTGACTTGGGACCATCGATCAACGAACTGATGAACACATTCATGGCGCAGACCTGGCGCGCATCGCTTCGACGATGGCCTGGGTCTC
>DASZZT010000176.1:0-1510 GCA_035543275.1 Luteimonas sp.
GTCGCCATCCATTACCGTGCCGAGGTCGAACTCGATCGGCCAGGCGTCCTTGCCCGGCTGCAGCACCACGGCATGGCCGCCGAGCTGGAACGCGCCGAGCTCGAAACTGGTGCGCGTACGCAGCGATGGATTGAAGAACACCAGCGCGATCGACTTGCCGCGCAACTCGTCACCGATGCGGTTGCGCTTGAACAACGACGCCTGGGTGAGCAGCGCGTCGAGTTCACTGCGCGACCAGTCCTGGGTGTTGAGGAAATGTGTAATCGGTGCGGGATTCATGGAAAGAGTCCGGAAAACTGCGGGTACTAAAAGCAGAAAAGCCCAACACGAGGCTGGGCTTTCGACGGTGAACACAATGACGTGTCCCGGCTACCCAGCGAGGCTGTGGGCTTCCGGTCGGCGCGCGCGCGAGGTCATGCCTGCCGCCATGCGGGCGGAGGTCAGGACAACGGCGTCGGCGTGGGGCGTGGTCATCGGGCGCGCATCCTCGCATGCGCCCGGAGCGGGTGCAAGCTCAGCGTTCGCCGGGCGGCGTCACGTACGGCGCCACCGACACCCGGATGCGCAAGCGGTTGCCGGGGTCGTTGGGCAGGCGCGAACGGTATTTCATGCCCTTGTAGATGTAATCGACATCGAACGCGATCGGGCGGCGGAACTCGCGCTCCACCGATACTGTCCGGCAATCCCCTTCCGTGGTGGAACGCGATGGAGTGTCGGTGTCCGCGGAGTTCAACGCCTGCTTCACCGCGCCGACGATCCGCGACAGGCCCTTGGGCGGCGACTGCGGTGGCACCGGCTTGCCATCGCATTGCTGCTCCAGCCGGGTGCCGCGCAAGGTCTGGAACACCGGTTCCACCCGCAGCACCTGCGCGTAGTCCATGCGCACGTTCTCAGCCTGGATCACCGTGGTTTGACCAGCACTCTGGGCGGCGGCCGGAAGGCTGGCCGCAGCGCACAGCAACAGTGCCGGCAACAGCGCAAGTCGCATCGAGAGGGAGCGGCGGCGATTCATCGAGCTGGAAGTGTATGCGTTGCCGACGTCAGCGGGCTGAATCTCCGCTGTCATGGCCGTCGCGCGACCGCTAGAATCGAGGCCATTCCCAGCTGTGTCTCGCGATGAGCCTGCATCTCTACAACAGCCTGACGCGGCGGCTCGAGCCGTTCTTGCCCCTCGACCCGGCCTGCCCGACCATGTACGTCTGCGGGCCGACGGTCTACAACTACGTGCACATCGGCAACGCGCGTGGGCCGGTGGTGTTCGGGGTGCTGGCCGACAAGCTGCGCCGCGACTCCGGCGCGTTGCGCTACGCCCGCAACATCACCGACATCGACGACAAGATCAATGCCGCGGCGAAGGCGCTCGGCGCGTCGATCACCGCGATCACCGACAAGTACGCCGCCGCCTACCGCGAAGACATGGCCGCGCTCGGCGTGCAGCCGCCGGACCTGGAGCCGGAGGCGACCGCGCATATCCCGCAGATCATCGCGATGATCGAACGCCTGATCGCAT
>DASZZT010000177.1:0-14525 GCA_035543275.1 Luteimonas sp.
GCTGCGGTCGCGCGCGGCGAGGTTGTACAGCGCGCCATGCGGCTTGACATGCGCGAGCCGCACTCCTTCCTCCGTGGCGATCGTCGCCAGCCTCGCCAGCTGCGACTGCACCAATCGTGCGATCTCGTCGCGATCGAGCGCAAGTTCACGGCGTCCGAAATGTTCGCGGTCCTCGAACGATGGATGCGCGCCGATGGCCACGGCATGCTCGCGACACAGGCGGATCGTCGCGCGCATCGTCGTCTCGTCGCCCGCATGCGCACCGCAGGCGATGCTGGCCGAACTGATCAGCGGCACGATCGCCGCGTCGCTGCCGCACCCCTCGCCGAGATCGCAATTGAAATCGAGGTGCGGCATGCGTCGCGACGGCGTCAGTTCGCGGGTGCGGGCTCGGGTGCCGGCGTCTTTTCAGTCATGGTGGCTGCCGGCTTTGCATCAGCTGGCGGTGCCGGCTTTGCATCAGCCGGCACCGCCAGCGTCGCCGCAGGCGCTTGCCACAGCTTCGCTTCCGGCTTGCCGCCGAGCATCTGCGCGCGCACCAGCGGGATCGGCGGGCCGCCATAGCTCAGGAACTGGTCGTGGAACGCCTTCCAGCTTTCGCGGCCGCCGTGCGTTGCGGTCCAGTCCTGGCGCAGCTGCATGATCATCAGCTTGCCCAGGGTGTAGTTGAGATAGGCCGGATCGTAGGTGCCGCGCGCCGCCTGCTGGCGCGCGTTGCCGGGATCCTGGAAGGCCTTTTCCCGGAACATCGTTTCCGACTGCGCCATGCTCATGCCTCCGGTATGCAGGCCGATCGCCGACAGGTAGCGCACGTTGCGCAGCAGCGCATTGCTGAGCTGGCCGATGTGCACTTGCGGCGTGGCGCCGTCGAGGCCGGCGTCGAACATCATCTCCTCGCAGTAATGCGCCCAGCCTTCGGCGAACGCGTAGCCGACGAACAGCTGTCCGAATTTCCAGTCGGCGCGGTTGGCGTGCAGGAACTGCAGGAAATGCCCCGGCCAGACTTCGTGCGAGGAGGTGAACAGCAGGTCGGCCTTGCCCGGCACGTAGGCCTGCTGCTCGGCCTTCGGCCAAGTCGGGTCCGGCGGCGCGATGTAGTACACCGACGGCAGGTTTTTCTCGTACGGGCCGGGGATTTCGATGTAGGCGAAGTTCCAGCGGTTGAACGGCGGCGCTTCCTCGACCTTGGCTTCCTCCGGGCCGGGAATCGTCACCAGGTCCTTGTCGACGATGAACTGCTTGAGTCCGGCGAGCTGTGCGCGCGCGCCAGCGACCGCGCCGCCCTCGGGCTTGTCGGTGTTGACCTTGTCGACGCATTCGGTGAGCGACTTGCCCGCTGCGTACTGGTCGCAGGCTGCCTTGAGCGAATCGAGGTTGCGCTTGAGGTCGGCTTCGCCAGCGGCCTTGAGCTGGCCCAGCGGCATGTCGACCAGTTCGGTCGCGTGCAGCATCTTCGAGAACTTTTCCGCGCCGAGCGCGAAGTCCTGCGTTGCTTTCGGCTTCTGCGCCTTCAACCAGTCGGCCATGTCCTGCGTGGCCTTGACCGCGGCAGCATTCGCGGCCTTGAAGCGGGCCTGCAACGCGTCGTCCTTCACTTCGGCGAAGATCGCCGGCACATCGGTCTTGAAGAAGCTGGCATAGCCACCGAAGCTATTGACGCCAAGGTCGATGTACGACGCCGGCAGCGGCAGCTTGAAGTTGGCCTTGATCTGCTCGATCGCCTTGGGCAGCGCTTCCTGATAGGTGACGAAGGCGGCCATGCGCTGCGGCAGCGGCGCATACGGGCGCGTCAGGTACATGCTCGGCGACAGGTCGCCGGTATAGAACGCGGGATTGTCGTACGGGAAACCGGAATCCTCGAGCCAGAACAACTGGCCGTCGATCACCGCCAGCACGTAGTCGCGCTGGTAGCGGCCTTGCTCGTCGAGCTGGTCGTCGACGAATGCGGCGAACTTGTCGCGTTGCGCATGCAGCCAGTCGGCGGTGGCCTTCAGGCCGGCAGGTGTGTAGTCGGGGAGCTTGCCGTCGAACTCGTGCTTGCCGGCGTTGGCGGCGAAGACCGGGTTGTGCTGGAAGGCGCCATCGATGAAGGCGTCCACCGCGGTCTCGAGGGCGGCGCCGCTGTCGGCCTTGGCGGTTGCGGCCGGAGCCTGCGCCTCGGGCACGGGCGTGCTGGCCTGCTTGCAGCCAGCAGCGAGCGCGATGACGATGCACGCGGACAGTGACAGGTACTGGAATGGACGCATTCGGGCGACTCCGCACTTGGGTGAACCCGAGAGCGTAGGCGCTCGCGGCCGCAGCCGCAAATGCTCAGCGCCGATGTCGCTCAGCCCGGCTGTCACTCAGCGTGAAGTCGCCGTGATTCGATCGCGAGTGCGATCCGCGCCAGCCGCTGCCGTTGTTCGCAACGCAGGCGATGCGCGTGCTCGGGAGTGCACGGCACGAATCGCAGCGCGTCGCCCGGCCGCAGCTGCGCCAGCCGCGGGCGGTCAGCGACGATGGCATGGCCGATGCGGGGATAGCCGCCGTGGGTCTGTGCGTCGGCCAGCAACACGATCGGGTGGCCGTCCGGCGGCAGCTGGATGGTGCCGGGCGCGACTGGTTCCGAGACTTTTTCCAGGAGCAGGCGCTCGTGTGCACTGCCGCACGTCAATGTGTCGCCGTCGAGCCGCAGACCTTGGCGATCGCTGGCTGCGGCCACGCGCCATTCGCGCGCGAACAGCGCACTCGGCGGCGACAACGCGTCGTGCCCGGGCACCACGCGAATCGTTGCTGGCGATGCGAAGTCGAGGTCGGGGGACGGATCGATCCACCACCGCGCGACGCGTATCGCAGCGACAGTGGGTGGTGAGGCGCCGGCGATCGACAGCACATCGCCCGCTTTCAGCATACGTCCACGGATGCCGCCGAAACCGCCGCGCAGGTCGGTGCTGGCGCTGCCGAGCACGCGGGCCGCAGCGAAACTGCCGGCGACCGCAAGATAGCTGCGCGCACCGCGCCGACATCGCCCGAGCCTGAGTTCGCTGCCGGCCGGAAGATCGACCGGACGCCATCCCGGAATCGCCACGCCATCGGCGCGGGCGTCGATTTCTGCCCCGCACAGCGCGATGCGTGCGGGCCGATCGAAGTGCAGCCGTGGCCCGGCCAGCGTGATTTCCAGTGTCGGCGCATCGACGCCGTTGCCGACCAGCAGATTCGCGACTGCATGCGAATACAGGTCGAGCGCACCGGCGGCGCCGACACCGAGGTGGCGATACCCGGTGCGTCCCGCATCCTGCAGCAGCGTGAGCAGGCCTGCCGTCAGCACGCTCACGCTCACGGCGGCGATTCAGTGCTGGCGACGAAGCGCACGCGATCGCCGGGCGCGAGCAGTGCCGGCGGTTCACGCGCCGGGTCGAACAACGGCCGTGTGGTGCGACCGATTACGTGCCAGCCGCCAGGTCCCTCACGCGGATAGATGCCGGTCTGCGCGCCGCCAATGCCGACGCTGCCGGCCGCCACGCGCGTGCGCGGCGTGTCCAGGCGCGGCATCGCCAGAATCGGGTCGAGGCCGAGCAGGTACGGGAATCCCGGCGCAAAGCCGAGCATCGCCACGCGGTATTCGACTGCGCAGTGGCGCGCGATCACTTCACGCTCGTCGAGGCCGGCATGCGCCGCAACCGCGGACAGGTCGGGACCATATTCGCCGCCGTAGTGCACCGGAGTCTCGACCAGCTGACCGGCGATGCTGCTGTCGCCATCCGGGAATCCCTGCTGCTGCAACCAGCGCCCGGCTTCGATCAACGGGTCGACATCGCAGGCGAATGCGTCGCCGTCGACGAACAACGCCAGGCTCGCGTAGGCAGGCACGAGGTCGCGCAGCCAAGGCGGGCGTACGCGTTCGATGCGGCGCGCAAGTGCGTGCACGCGATCGTTCGTTGTCACATCGATGGCATCGCCAAAACGCAGCAGCAAGGCGTCCTCGCCAAGTGTTTCGACAGTGTGGCGCATGCCTCAGCCGAGCAGGCTTTCGCGCAGCAGGGAGATACGCTCGACCAGCAGTTCCGGCGTGTACGGGCGCGCCGCGACCCGTCCCCACACCGGTGATGGCCATGCCGGATCGTGCTCGTAGCGTGCGATCACGTGCACGTGCAGTTGCGGCACCAGGTTGCCGAGCGCGGCGACATTGAGCTTGAACGGCTGGAAGGCATCGCGCAGCGCGCGGCCGGCGCGATCGATTTCGTCGCTGAGCGCATGCCGCTGTGCCTGGTCGAGGTCGACGAGTTCGCGCGCGACGGGCAGGCGCGGCACCAGCACCAGCCACGGATAGTTGGCGTCGTCCATCAGGCGCAGGTCGCACAGCGCGAATGTCGCGACCGGATGGGTGTCGGCGGCGAGCTGCGGATGCAGTTCGTAACGGCGTGGCGGTGCGGATCGATGCGGCATGGCGGCGTCCCCGATGATCAGCCCAGCGCGTCTGCGAAGAATTGCAGCGTGCGGCGATGCGCGAGCCGTGCGCTGTCCGCATCGTAAACCTTCGGATCGACGTCGCGATTGAAGGCATGCCCGGCCGGATAGACGTGCACTTCGGCGTCCGGCAGTTTCTCACGGTGCAAGGCGATGTCCTGCGCCGGGATGCTGCCGTCGTGCTCGCCGAAGTGGAACTGCATCGGCGCGCGCAGCGGCTCATCGAGGAACGACGCGTTGCGCGCACCGTAATAGCTCACCGCCGGCAGACCGAGCCGGGTGTTGGCGAGCAGGGCGATGCTGCCGCCCCAGCAGAAGCCGACCACGCCGACCTTCAGTCGCTCGCCCTGCAGCAATTGTGCAGCCGCGGCGACGATTGCGACCGCGCGGTCCAGACCGAGCGCGGTCACCAGTTCCCGGCCCTTGGCAAAGCCTGGTTCGCCGTATCCGAGTTCAACGCCGCGTTCGACCGGATCGAAGAACGCCGGCGCCAGCGCCACGTAGCCCTCGGCCGCGTAACGGTCGGCGACGCTACGCATGTGTGCGTTGACGCCGAAGATCTCCTGCACTACCACCAGTGCGCCGCGTGGCGCTTCCACCGGATCGGCGCGCCAGCCGCCGATGCTGCCGAGCGGGGTATCGAAGGCGAGATCGCGGCCCATGGCGGTTCTCGCGGTCGGAGGGCCGATTCTAGCCCCGGGCTATAATTTGCGCCCATCACGTTGCTGCGCCGCATGTCCCTCGCCAATCCCAAAGTCGGTTTCGTCAGCCTCGGGTGCCCGAAGGCATTGGTCGATTCCGAGCGCATCCTCACCCAGCTGCGGGTCGAGGGTTACGACATCGTGCAGAGCTACGACGCGGCCGACGTGGTCGTGGTCAACACGTGCGGCTTCATCGATTCGGCGGTGACCGAATCGCTGGACGCGATCGGCGAGGCGCTGGCCGAGAACGGCAAGGTCATCGTCACCGGTTGCCTGGGCAAGCGTGAGGAAGTCATCCGCCAGGCGCATCCGGGTGTGCTGTCGATCAGCGGTCCGCAGGACTACGGCAGCGTGATGAATGCGGTGCATGCGGCGTTGCCGCCGAGGCACGATCCGTTCATCCACCTGGTGCCAGACACAGGCATCAAGCTGACGCCGAAGCATTACGCGTATCTGAAGATTTCCGAAGGCTGCAACCACCGCTGCAGCTTCTGCATCATCCCGTCTATGCGCGGTGACCTGGTATCGCGTCCGATCGACGAGGTGCTGCGCGAGGCCGAGAAACTGGCGATGGGCGGCGTGAAAGAGCTGCTGGTGATCTCGCAGGACACCTCGGCCTACGGTGTCGACGTGAAATACGCGCAGCGCGAATGGCGCGGCAAGTCCTACCAGACACGGATGAAGGCGCTGTGCGAAGGCCTGGGCGAACTCGGCCTGTGGACGCGACTGCATTACGTGTATCCGTATCCGCACGTCGACGACATCATCCCGTTGATGGCCGATGGGAAAATCCTTCCGTATCTCGATATCCCGTTCCAGCATGCCAGTCCACGCGTGCTCAAGCTGATGAAGCGGCCGGGCGCTGTCGACAAGACCCTGGAGCGCATCCAGCGCTGGCGCGCGACTGCGCCGGACATCACCATCCGTTCGACCTTCATCGTCGGTTTTCCGGGCGAGACCGAAGCCGAGTTCGAGGAGTTGCTCGATTTCCTCGATGAAGCTCAGCTCGACCGCGTCGGCGCGTTTGCCTATTCGCCGGTGGAGGGCGCCAAGGCCAACCAGTTGCCCGACCCTGTACCCGAAGCGGTCAAGCAGGAGCGTCTGGCGCGCTTCATGCAGCGCCAGGCCGAGATCTCCACTGCCAAGCTGGAATCCAAGGTCGGCAGCGTGCAGCAGTGCATCGTCGACGCGATCGACGGCGAACTGGCGATCGCGCGCTCGAAGGCCGACGCGCCGGAGATCGACGGACTGGTGCAGATCCAGAACGGCTTCGAGGCCGGGCTGAAGCCGGGCCAGTTCGTCCATGTCGAGATCCTCGGCAGCGACGAGCACGATCTGTACGGCGAAGTGGCGTAACCGCAACGCACCGTTTGATCTTCACGCCGCCTCTGATGTGAAAGCCGGCCCTGCGGAGTAACCTGCGGCGAGGCGAAAGAGGGCCGTGCCATGTCGTCGCTACCGGTGTCCGATCGCATCGAAATGCCCGCGCGGGCCGATCCGCGCGGCGAGTGGCGCACGGTCCTGCGCCATCGCGCGCCGTTGCGGGTGATGCACTGGATCAACCTGCTGTGCATGCTGGTGCTGGTCGGTAGCGGGCTGCAGATATTCAACGCGCATCCGGCCTTGTACTGGGGCGTGGCCTCGCATTTCGACACTCCGTTGTTCGCCACGGAAGCGGTGCGCGGCGCTGACGGCAAGGCGCGCGGCAGCACGCGCATTGGCGCGGCGCAGTTCGACACCACCGGCGTACTCGGCGTATCGGCGCGGGCGGCGGACGGACGCAATGTCGTCCGTGGCTTTCCCGAGTGGGCCACGATTCCCGGCTCGCGCTCGCTCGCGCTCGGCCGGCGCTGGCACTTCTTCTTCGCCTGGCTGTGGGTGATCAACGGCGCCTGCTACCTGCTGTGGTCACTGGCCAGCCGGCACCTGACGCGTGATCTGGCGATGCGACGCCGCGACTGGCGCGAGATTCCGAAGGCGATCGTCGACCACCTGCGTTTCCGGCATCCCGTCGGCGACGAGGCCACGCGCTACAACCCGCTGCAAAAACTGGCCTATCTCGGGGTGGTGTTCGTGCTGGCGCCGCTGGCGCTGCTGACCGGATTGTCGATGTCGCCGCAGCTGGACAGCGTGCTCGGCTGGTGGCTGGCGCTGGTGGGTGGCCGGCAGTCGGCGCGCAGCATCCATTTCGTGGTGATGTCGCTGTTCGTGCTGTTTACCGTGGTACACGTGCTGATGGTGGTGTACGCCGGACCGATCAATGAGCTGCGCTCGATGATAAGCGGGCGTTTCCGCGTGCGATATCCCGCCAGGGAGACGAACCATGAATGACCTTCATGTCACTCGCCGACGCCTGCTGCGTGGCGCCGCTGCCGGTGTTGGCGCCGGTCTGTTTGCTGGCTGCGACGCGTTGTCCAAGAGCGAACGTTTCGTCGACGTGCTCGGGCTGGCCGAACCGCTCAGCCAGCGCGTGCAGCGGCTGCTGACCGGCAACCGGCTCACGGCTGAATATCCGGCGTCGATGATCTCGCCGGTGTTCCGCCCGAACGGCTCGATCAACCCGCAGACGCCCGAATATCTCGCGCTGAATGCCGATGGCTTCCGAGGCTATCGCCTGCAGATCCGCGGCCTGGTCGAGCGGCCGCTGGAATTTTCGCTGGATGCCTTGCGTGCGTTGCCGATGCGCACCCAGATCACCCGCCACGATTGCGTCGAGGGCTGGAGCGTGATCGGGCAGTGGAGCGGGGTGCCGCTGGCGCACCTGCTCGACCTGGCGCGGCCCAGACCCGGCGCGCGTTACGTGCTGTTCCACTGCTTCGACGACCTCAGCGGCGACGGCTCGCGCTATTACGAGAGCGTCGACCTGCTCGACGCCTACCATCCGCAGACCATCGCCGCCTACAGCCTCAACGGCGCGCCGCTGCCGGTCGCCAACGGCGCGCCGCTGCGGATGCGGATCGAGCGCAAGCTCGGCTACAAGCAGCCCAAGTACGTGCACACGGTCGAAGTCGTCGACGGTTATGCCGGGTTCGGTGGCGGCAAGGGCGGCTACTGGGAAGACCAGGGTTACGACTGGTACGGCGGCATCTGAGCCAAATGACACGGCGTTCGCGTCTTGCTGCAGAATTGGCGGCTGCAACGATCGGGAAAACATATGCGCAAGCTCGGCTGGTTCACCCGCATGGCCAAGGCGGCGTCGCGCTTCACCGGGCGACCGCTGTGTTTCGCGCTGGCGGCCGGCGTGATAGTGGTGTGGGCGGTCACCGGCCCGTTGTTCGAGTTCAGCAACACCTGGCAGCTGGTGATCAATACCGGCACCACCATCATCACCTTCCTGATGGTGTTCCTGATCCAGAACACCCAGAACCGCGACACCCAGGCGCTGCAGATCAAGCTCGATGAACTGATCCGCTCCACCCGCGGCGCGCACAACGCGCTGCTCGACCTGGAGGAACTGGAGGAAAAGGACCTGCAGGCGTTCCAGGACCGTTACGAGGCGCTGGCGGCGAAGGCGCGCGAATGCCAGCCGGAGGACGAGGGCGATTCCGGCACGCCGCAGCTCGACGTGGAGTTTCCGCCATCGTCGCCGCAACACTTCGTTCCGGGGTCGTAGCTCGTCATCTCCGCGTTCGCGGGCATGACGGCAAGACCTTTTGCGCGAGTCTCAGGCCTGCGGAACAGTCTGTACCAGACAACAACCGTTGCGGCCGCCGCGCTTGACTTGATACATCGCCTCGTCGGCGGCTCTGATCAACGCGTCCGCTTTGTCCGCGTTGTCCGGATATATCGCCAGGCCAACACTGGCGGTGATTTCGATGTTGATGTCGCCGTCGTCGCCATGCAGCACGAAAGGTGCTTGCAGGCAACTCACCAATGCCTGCGCCAGCCGCAAGGCGAGGTCCGCATCGGCCAGTTCCTCGAGGATCAGGCCGAATTCATCGCCACCAAGACGGGCGATGGTATCCGCCCCGCGCACCCGCCCGGTCAGGCGTTTCGCGATTTCGACCAGCAGCTGATCGCCGACCTGATGGCCATAGGTATCGTTGACCGGCTTGAAACCGTCGATGTCGAGGTAGGCCAGCGCGAACGAACCCTGTTTGCGCGCCGCGCGTGCGATCGCGGTGTCCAGCCGGTTCATGAACAGCAGCCGGTTCGGAAGCCCGGTAAGGGGGTCGTGCAGTGCGGTATGCATCACGCGCGCCTCGGCGCGGTGACGCTCGGCGATTTCGACCTGCAGCCGCGCATTCTGCTGCGAGAGCTCCTCGAGCGCGCTTTTCAGCTGCGCCTTGCTGCGGCACAGTTCCAGGAACACGCGCACCTTCGACAGCAGGATCGGCTCGTTGATCGGTTTCTCGATGTAGTCGACCGCGCCGGAATCGTAGCCGCGCAGGCGCTGCACGTCGTTGGCGTAGGCGGCGGTGACGAAGATGATCGGCGTACCGCGCGCGTTGTCGTTCTCCGCCAGAAGTTGCGCGACCTCGAAGCCATCCATGCCGGGCATGTTGACGTCGAGCAGGATCAACGCGAACTCGTGATCCAGGCATGCCGCAAGCGCTGCGTTGCCCGAGTCGGCTTCGAGCACCTCGGCATCGACCTTGGCCAGCAGTCGGCGCATCGCGACCAGGTTGGCAGGGATGTCGTCGACGATCAGGAGCTTCGGCGGGCGGGGCGGAGTTGGAGCTGACGCGGCGGCGGTCATGGCATGCACAGCGTGTTGAGCAGCGGGCCGATCTCGGCCAGGGTCACGCAATGGTCGGCGCCGGCCAGCGCCAGTGCCGCGGCGGGCATGCTGGCGGCTTCGGCGCTCTCGGGGCGCTGGACGATGCCGATGCCGCCGGCGTCGCGGATGCGCTTCAGCCCCGCGGCGCCGTCATGGTTGCCGCCGGTGAGGATGACGCCGAGCAGACGCGGGCCGCAGGCATTGGCGGCGGATTCGAACAGCACGTCGATCGAGGGCCGCGCATAGGTCACCCGCGGATCCACCGAGAGCGCGAAACGCAGGTCGTGCTCCCGCAGACCGTGTTCCAGCAGCAGGTGATAATCCGCCGGCGCCACATACACGACGCCGGGCGCAGCCCGCATGCGCTCTCGTGCCTCGCGGACCGGCAAGGCGGCGTTGCGTCCGATCAGTTCACACAGCGTGCCGATGTTGCCGCTGGTGTGGCAGACCACGATCACCGGCGCGGCCAGATCTCCGCGCAGGTCCGGGATCAGGGTTTGCAACGCCTTCAGTCCGCCGGCCGAACAACCGATCACCGCGGTATCGCAACGCGGCGCGCTCATCGCGCGCCCGCCGCCAGCCGGTAGATGCGCGCCTTCGCATCGATCGGCTCGAATGCGCGCCGCGAGGGCGCATTGTCGAGGCTTTCGCTATTGCCAAGGCACAGGAAACCCCGTCGTACCAGGCTGTCGCGGATCAGCCCGAGTGCGCGCTCCTGCAGCGCATCGTTGAAGTAGATCAGCACATTGCGGCACAGCACCAGGTGAGCTTCGCAGAACACGCCGTCGCAGGCCAGGTTGTGGTTGAGGAAGGTGACGTTGCGCTGCAGGCGCTGGTCGAGTTTGATGAAATCGTAGCGCGCGTGGTAGTAGTCCGACAGCGAGTGCTGGCCGCCCGCGGCGAGGTAGTTCTGCGAATACAGGCGCGCATCGCGCGCCGGATAGATGCTTTCGCGCGCGCGCCGCAGGGCGATGTCGCTGAAGTCGGTGGCATAGATACGGCTGCGTTCGTACAAGCCCGCTTCCTCAAGCAGGATCGCCAGCGAATACACCTCCTGCCCGAATGCGCAACCGGCCTGCCAGATGTTGATCTGTGGATACGAGGCCAAGATCGGCAACACCCGTTCTCGCAGCTGGCGGAATACCGGAGGATCGCGGAACATCTCCGAGACAGGCACCGACAGCTCGGCGAGGATCTGCGGCAGGTAGCCGGCGTCGCGCAACATGCGCGCGGTGAGGGCGCCGATCGATTCGAAGCCGCCGATTTCCACCAGCCTGAGCACGCGGCGCTTGAATGAAGCGTGCGAATACTGGTTGAAGTCATGGCCATGGCGCAGCTGCAGCGCGCGCGCGAACAACTCCAGTTCGATGTCCTGGATGTCGGGGGCGCCCTGGTCGGGGGCTTTTTGATCGGGGGCTTTTTTATCGGAGCCTGGCATCGCTCAATCCTGCAGCCAGACCCGCATCATCGACAGCAGCTTGTCGACGTCGATGGGTTTGGCCAGATAGTCGCTGGCGCCGGCCTCCAGGCACTGCTCGCGATCGCCACGCATCGCCTTGGCGGTCAGCGCGATGATCGGCAGCCGCGCGTGTCGCGGCTGCAGGCGGATGCGGCGCATGGTTTCCAGGCCATCCATGCCGGGCATCATGATGTCCATCAGCACCAGTTCCAGCTCGGGGTTCTCCTCGATCAGCGCCAGCGCCTTGTGGCCGTCCTGGGCGAGGGCGACGTCCAGGCCCTTGCTGCGCAGCGCCTTGGACAAGGCGTAGAGATTGCGCATGTCGTCGTCCACCAGCAGCACCTTGCGTCCTTGCAATGCGTTGTCGATTTCCTGCCCTGACGCGCCGCGCCCCGACGCGCCGTGCTCGGGACGGACGCTATGCAGGAACAGGCTGACCTCGTCGAGCAGCCGTTCGGGCGACAGCGCGCCCTTGATCACGATGCTGTCGGTGTACAGGCGCAGGTGCAGGCTCTCCTCGCGGCTGAGCTCGCGACCGGAGTACACCACCACGGGCGGCGCAGCATCGAAGCCGCCGATACGGTCGAGAAACTCGAACCCGGACATGCCCGGCAGGCCGAGGTCGAGCACGATGCAGTCGAACGCATTGCGCTCCATCGCCTGCAACGCCGCTTCGCCGGAGTCTGCCTCGGCGACTTCGACGCTGTCGCTGGCGATGAGCTTGCGCACCGCCAGCCGCGCGGCGCTGTCGTCGTCGATGACCAGCACGTGGCGGGTGGCGCCGGTGGCGAAATGCAGCAAGCGATCGAACGCGCCGGCGATCGCTTCGCGCGTCACCGGCTTGGTCAGGAACCCGACTGCGCCCAGATCGCGCGCCCGCGCGCCTTCGTCGACTGCGGAGATGAAATGCACCGGGATGTGGCGGGTGCGCGCATCGGCCTTGAGCTTGTCGATCACTGTCCAGCCGTCGGCGCCCGGCAGTATCACGTCGAGCAGGATGCCGGTGGGCTGGTAGCGGCGGGCCAGTTCGATGCCGTCCTCGCCGTCGGCGGCGGCGAGCACGCGATAGCCTTTGCGATGGATCATGTCGGCGAGGATGCGCGCGAACGCCGGATCGTCCTCGACGACCAGGATCGTGGGGGTCGTGGGGGGCGCCGGGCTGGTGGCATTCCCCGGCTGCAGCGCTTCGCGGTCGTCGGCGATCGCGAGCGCCGAGGTTGCAGCGATGCGCGGCACCTTTACCGCCGTCCGGGATGGCATCAGGGCAGGCGTCGCGGCCTCGTCGCTCTCGATGCGGTCGCGCAACAGCAGGGTGAAGGTGCTGCCGGCGCCGACTTCGCTGCGCACCAGGATGCCGCCGCCGAGCAGGCGCGCGATGCTGCACGAAATCGTCAATCCCAGGCCGGTGCCGCCGTAACGCCGACTGGTGCCGGCATCGACCTGCTCGAACGCCTGGAATACGCGGTCGAGTTTGTCGGCGGGGATGCCGATGCCGGTATCGGCGACTGCGACTGCGATCGTGTGCGCCGCCTGCATGCCCGTCGGCAGAACGCTGTCCGCCTGCGGACGGCCGACATGAACGCGCACCGCACCGTGGCTGGTGAACTTGATCGCATTGCTGAGCAGGTTGCTCAGCACCTGCTCGACCCGTCCGCGGTCGTTGCGCAGCGTCGGCGGCAGTTCCGGATCGGCGGAGATTTCCAGTTGCAGGCCCTTGTCGGCGGCCATATGGCGGAAATTGCGCGCGAGGTTGGCGGTCAAATCCTCCAGCGCAAACTCGTCGAGCACCAGTTCCATCTTGCCGGCCTCGACCTTGGACAGGTCCAGGATGTCGTTGATCAACCGCAGCAGGTTCGAGCCGCTTTCGTAGATGACCTGCGCCGATTCGATCTGATCGGCGGAGAGGTTGCCGTCGTCGTTGTCGGACAAGCTGCGCGACAGGATCAGCAGGCTGTTGAGCGGCGTGCGCAGTTCGTGCGACATGTTGGAGAGGAAGTCGGACTTGTACTGGCTGGCGCGCGCGATTTCCTCGGCATTTTCCTGGGTCTCGCGTTGCAACGCTTCCAGCGACCGTTTCTGCTCGTTGAGGATGTCGCCGCTCTGGCGCAGTTCCTCGTTGCTGGCTTGCAGTTCTTCGGCCTGCTGGCGCAACTCTTCTTCCGAAGCGCGCAGGAGATCGGAATGCCGCTGCAGTTCCGCGGCCTGCGAGTGCAGTTCCTCGTTTGTGGCGCGCAGCTCTTCCTGCTGCACGCGCAGCACTTCGGCCTGGCGCTGGGTCTGGCCGAGCAGTTCGGTGGTGTGCAACGCGCTCTGCAGGTTTTCCAGCGACAGCGCGGCGATCGGCAACACCTCGGCCAGCAACGTCTGCTGGCACTCGCTGGGTGGCTCGAAGCTGCCAAACTCGAGCACCCCCAGCAAAGCGTGCGTGCTCTGCAACGGCAGCAGCGTGATCACCTTCGGTGCGGATTCACCAAGCCCGGATTGCACGCGCAGGTAATTCTCTGGCACCGCGGTCAAGGTAATCGGCTTGCGCTCGCGCGCGCATTGCGCGACCAGGCCCTGACCGGTCGCAAGTTGCGGCTGGTTCGGTGCCGGCGCAGGGAAACCGTAGCTGCCCATGAGCTCCAACGCATCGCCATCTTCGCGCACTACGTGGAACGCGGCGACGCCGGCGTGGATGCGTGGCGCGAGCTCCGCAGTGAGCGCATCGGCGAACGCCGCTATCGACGCCTCGGCCTGCAGGCGCTGCAAGATGTCCGCGATCGCGGTCTTCACCCACGTGCGTTCCTCGGCCTCGATGGCGCTGCGTTTGAACACCTGCAGCGCGCGCGCGATCGCGCCGACTTCGTCCTTGCGCTCGAGCCGGGTCACCTCGATGCCGTGATCGCCTGCGGCCAGTCGCGTCATCAGTCCGACCATTTGCCGGATCGGCGACGCCACCAGCCGTTCGGCGTAGTAGACCGCCAGCAGACCGACCGCGATGCCGAGCAGCAGCGAGCCGAGCAGTAGCAACTTCGAGAGCGTGATGCTGCGTTCCAGCGCGGTGGTGCGCAGGACCAACAAGCGGCGCTCGGTATTTTCCAGTTCGCCGAACAGCTGTTGGATCAAGCTCAGCTGCGGCGTGACCCGGTAGATGTAGGCTATGGCGCTGGCCCTGTCGGCGGCTTGCGATTCACTGCCCGCCGTCGCGATCGGCTGG
>DASZZT010000178.1:0-13207 GCA_035543275.1 Luteimonas sp.
ACCGTGGTCGCTGCGATTGTGGGGGCGGCCGGCTTGTCTTCGACCCTGGCCGCCGCACGCGCCGGCAAGCGCCTGCTGCTGGCCAACAAGGAATCGCTGGTGCTGGCCGGCGAACTGCTCACCAACGCCGCGCGCGATGCCGGCGCGCAGATCGTGCCGATCGACAGCGAACACAACGCGATCTTCCAGTGTCTGCCCGATGCCGCGGCGCGCGCTGGCCTGAGCCGCATCTTCCTCACTGCATCCGGTGGTCCGTACCGCGGCCGCAGTCGCGAACAGCTCACCGATGTCACTCCGGCGCAAGCGATCGCTCATCCGAAATGGAACATGGGGCCGAAGATCTCGGTCGATTCGGCCACGCTGATGAACAAGGGCCTGGAAGTGATCGAGGCGCACCATCTGTTCGGCCTGCCCGGCGAGCGCATCGGCGTACTGGTGCATCCGCAGAGCCTGGTGCATTCGCTGGTCGAGTTCGTCGACGGTTCAACCCTGGCACAGCTCGGCCTGCCGGACATGCGCACCGCGCTCGCCGTCGGCCTCGGCTGGCCCGAGCGGATCGCCTCCGGTGTTTCCGGGCTCGATTTGCTGGCGCATGGCCGGCTTGATTTCGAGCCACCGGACCTCGACACGTTTCCCTGCCTGCGGCTCGCGTTCGGCGCTTTGGCGGCCGGCGGCACCGCGCCGGCGATGCTCAATGCCGCCAACGAGGTCGCGGTTTCAGCGTTTCTTCAGGGCCGGATCGGTTTCCTGTCCATTCCCGCGCTGGTCGAGGACACGCTCGCCGCGCTTCCCGCCACCCCAGCGGAATCGCTCGACGCGCTGCGCGCGGCCGATGCGCAGGCGCGTCGCCATGCCGAGCAGATGATCACGCGCAAGGCGGTTTCGGCATGAGCACGGCATCCATGAGCACGCTTCGATGAGTACGTTCGTAGGTTCGGTCTGGTGGCTGATCGTCAGCATCGGTGTACTGGTGACTTTCCACGAGTTCGGCCATTACTGGGTCGCGCGCCGCTGCGGGGTCAAGGTGCTGCGCTTCTCGGTCGGGTTTGGCAAGGCCCTGTGGTCGCGGACAGCGCGCGACGGCACCGAATACATGATCGCGGCGATCCCGCTCGGCGGTTACGTCAAGATGCTCGACGAGCGCGAAGGCGACGTTGCCGCGGCCGATGCTCCACAAGCTTTCAACCGGCAATCCATCGGCAAGCGCATCGCGATCGTGGCTGCCGGCCCGGTCGCCAACCTGCTGCTGTGCGTGGCGCTGCTGTGGGGTATGTTCGTGATCGGCCGCCCGGACTACGCGCCGGTGCTGGGACACATCGATGGCCTCGCCGCTGCCGCCGGACTGGCGCGCGGCGACACCGTGCTTGCCGTCGGCACGCGCCAGACGCCAACTTGGAGCGAGGCCGCGCTGGCCTTGGCCACCGCGGCCATCGACCATGCCGATGTCGATGTCCGTGTACATCAAGCCGACGGCGCGACCGTCGACCGCGAGCTGCGCCTGTCGGCCCTGCCGGCCAAGTTCGACCAGCAACGTGCATTGCGGTTGCTCGGGGTAACGCCGCGCCACCAGCTGCTGCCGCCGCTGATCGGACGGGTCGAGCCAGGCACCGCGGCCTGGGGCGTGCTGGCCGAGGGCGACCGCATCACCGCGATCGACGGCGAGCCGGTGGCCGCGTTCGATGACATCGGCCCGCTGGTGCAGCAGATCGGCCAGCGCCCTGCGATGGTCGAAGTCCAGCGCGACGGCGAGCGGCTGGCGCTGGAACTGACCCCGCAGCGCCGCAATGATCCTGAACGGGGCGCCTACTGGGCGCTTGGCATCGGCCCGGCTGCCGCGACGATGCCGGCCTACGATGCCAAACTGCGCTACGGGCCGGTGGCCGCAATTCCGGTGGCGTTGCGCGAAACCTGGAAACTGGCCAGCGACTCGATCGCGATGATCGGCCGCCTGGTCAGCGGCCGCGCCTCGGTCGAGAACGTCTCCGGGCCGATCACCATCGCCCGCTACGCCAATGCCTCGGCCCAGCTCGGCCCGGCCTGGTTCCTGAACTTCCTTGCCCTGTTGTCACTCAGTCTGGCGATCATCAACCTGCTGCCGATCCCCGTCTTGGACGGCGGCCACCTGCTGTATTACCTTATCGAGCTGATCAAAGGCAGTCCGTTGAGCGATCGCGCGATGGCCGCCGGACAATACATCGGCCTGGCGCTGCTGGCCGGGCTGATGGGCCTGGCGTTCTACAACGACATCCTGCAACTGGTGCGCTGACCACGCCTCGACGATCACGCCTCTAGAACAGCCCCACCTGCGACCCCGCCATCGCCGCTGACGCGATGGTCCAGACCCCCAACCGGATTTGACGATGACGCGAACCCCCACCCGCCGACTGCTCGCCCTCGCCCTTGCCACGGCGCTGACAACCGCCCCGGCACTGCCCGCGCTGGCGCAGACGACCAATCCGTTCGCGCTTGGCCAGGCGCCGCAACCTGCGCCGCAGGACACCGCTGTCATCGGGGCCGACCCCAGCCAAGCCGGCTTCAGCCAAGCATTCACCGTCAGCGACATCCGCATCGACGGCCTGCAGCGCATCTCCGCCGGCACCGTGTTCACCTATCTGCCGATCGAGCGTGGCGACACGATCGATCAGGGCCGCGCCGCCGAGGCGATCCGCGCGCTGTACAAGACCGGCTTCTTCGAGGATGTCCGTCTGGACCGTCAGGGCGACATCCTGGTGGTGACCGTGACCGAGCGCCCGGCGATCAACAAGCTGACCCTGGTCGGCAACAAGGACATCAAGACCGAGGATCTGACGAAAGGGCTGACCAATATCGGCCTGAGCGAAGGCGCGACCTTCGACCGGCTCCACCTCGACCAGGTCACCCAGGAACTCACCCGCCAGTACAACGATCGCGGCAAGTACAACGTCGAGATCGCGCCGGCCGTGAGCAAGCTCGATCGCAACCGCGTCGACATCACCATCAACATCAAGGAAGGCAAGGCGGCCAAGATCCGCCACGTCAACCTGATCGGCAACGAGAAGTTCAAGCAGAAGGACATCACCAACAGCTGGGAGTCCAAGGAAAGCAACTGGCTGAGCTGGTATCGCCGTGACGACCAATACTCGCGCGAAAAACTTTCCGGCGACCTGGAGAAGCTCGACGAGTATTACCTGGACCGCGGCTACCTCGACTTCAGCGTCGACAACACCCAGGTCGCGATCAGTCCCGACAAGAGCGACATGTTCATTACCGCCGGTCTGAGCGAGGGCGAGCAGTACACGATCTCGGACGTCAAGGTCGGCGGCGACACCGTGCTGCCGAAGGAACGGATCGAGAAGATGGTGCTGCTCAAGCCCGGCCAGGTGTTCTCGCGGCGCCTGCTGGAACTGAGCTCGGACTCGATCACCGCCACTCTCGGCAACATCGGTTACGCCTTCGCCCAGGTCAACCCGATTCCCGAGGCCGACCGCGAGAAGCGCACCGTCGGCATCACCCTGCAAGTGGTGCCGGGACCGCGCGTCAACGTGCGCCGGGTCGTGTTCAAGGGCAACACCCGCACCGCCGACGAGGTGCTGCGGCGCGAGATGCGCCAGTTCGAGGGCAGCTGGTACTCGCAGGCCGCGGTCGACCGCTCCAAGGTGCGCCTGGAGCGCCTGGGCTACTTCGAGTCCGTCGATGTCGAGAACGTGCCGGTCCCCGGCAGCAACGACCAGGTCGACGTGGTCTACAACGTCAAGGAAACCACATCGGGCAGCTTCGTGTTCGGCCTCGGGTTCTCACAACTGTCCGGCCTGACCACCTCGATCCAGGTGTCGCAGAACAACTTCCTCGGCAGCGGCAACCGGGTCTCGGTCGAGGCGCAGCGCAGCCGCTACCTGCAGCGCTACTCGTTCTCGTTCCTCAACCCGTATTTCACCGACGCGGGCATGTCGCTCGGCTACAACCTGTCGTGGCGCGAATTCGACAACTCCAACTTCAACACCGCGTCCTACTCGACCACCAGCCGCTTGGCGCAAGTGGTGCTGGGCCTGCCGATCACCGAGAGCGACACGGTCACCGCGCTGCTTGGCATCGACAGCAACCAGATCAATACGTTCCGCGGCTCGACCCCGCCGTCGATCATCGACTACATCGACGCCCTCAACACGCGCACCTTCCATGCCTGGCGCACCGAGTTATCCTGGGCGCGGGACTCCCGCAACAGCTATTTCACCCCGACCCGGGGCACCTTGCAGCGCGTCTCGGCCGAGATTGCCCTGCCCGGCTCGACGGTCGAGTACTACAAGATCAACTACGAGTTCTCCAAGTTCTGGCCGCTGTCGCGTGCCCTGGTGCTCAACACCCGTTTCAAACTCGGCTACGGCGATAGCTACGGCGATGCGGTCACGCGCAACATCTGTTACACGCCACCGACGCCACCGACGACGCAGAATCCGAATCCGCCGCCGCCGCCGCCGCCCAGCGACCCCTGCATCGCGGGCACGTCTCCCGACTACATCAAGACCGTCACCGCCGACGGCCTGCCGTTCTTCGAGAATTTCTACGCTGGCGGCGTGGCCACGGGTTCCTTGCGCGGCTTCCGCGACAACACCCTGGGGCCACGCGAGGGCTTCACCCCGACCAGCACCTTCCAGCAGCCGCTTGGCGGCGCGTTGAAAACGGTGGGCTCGATCGAGATGTTCTTCCCGACGCTGATCAACAGCCCGTCGGCGCGCCTGTCCGCGTTCCTGGATTTCGGCAACGTGTTCGCCAACACCCAGGAATTCGACGCCGGCCAGCTTCGCGCTTCCGCCGGCGTGGCGATGCTGTGGCGCGCGCCGGTCGGGCCGATTTCGATCAGCTACGCGATCCCGGTGCGCAAGGAAGACGGCGATGAGATCGAGCGCCTGCAGTTCACCTTCGGCGGCGCGTTCTGAGGACGCGCGACGCGGCGGAGGGGTCGATGCAGCAGCCTTCGTTCACGGCGGCGGAACTGGCCACGCGGTTTGCGCTGGATCTGCGTGGCGACGCGCAGGTGGCCGTTACCGGCGTCTCGACGTTGGCGCGCGCCGCGCGCAGCGACCTGACCTTCCTCGCCAACCCGCGCTATCGCAGCCAGCTCGCCGGCTGCGACGCGGGGATCGTGGTGATGCGCGCGGAGGATGCGGAAGGCTTCGCCGGCACCGCGCTGCTCGCCGAGGATCCCTACGTTGCCTTCGCCAAGCTCGCCGCGCTGTTCGATATCCGTGCAAGCGTCGCGCCCGGCATCCATGCCAGCGCGGCGATCGATGCCAGCGCCAGGATCGATCCGGGCGCGAGCGTCGGGCCGTTCACCAGCATCGGCGCCCGCAGCACGATTGCTGCAGGCGCCGTGATCGGTGCGGGCTGCGCGATCGGCGAGGATTGCGTCGTCGGTGCGGATTGCGAACTCGGCGCGCGCGTCACCTTGGTCAAGCGCGTGCGCCTGGGCAGGCGCGTTCTGATCCATCCCGGCGCGGTGCTGGGCGCCGACGGTTTCGGCCTGGCGATGGAGGGCGGACGCTGGCTCAAGGTGCCGCAGCTCGGCGGCGTGATGGTCGGCGACGATTGCGAGATCGGTGCCAACACCACCATCGACCGCGGTGCGCTCGACGACACCGTGCTCGAGGAAGACGTGCGCCTGGACAACCAGATCCAGATCGGCCACAACGCGCATATCGGCGCGCATACCGCGATGGCCGGTTGCTCCGCGGTCGCCGGCAGCGCGCGCATCGGCCGCTATTGCCTGATCGGCGGTGGCGCCGGCGTGCTCGGGCACCTGGAGCTGTGCGACCGGGTCGTCATCACCGCAATGACCCTGGTCACCCATTCCATCCGCGAACCCGGTGAGTATTCTTCCGGTACACCGCTCATGGACAATCGCAGCTGGCGCAAGAGCGCCGCGCGCTTCAAGCAGCTCGACGCACTGGCACGCCGCGCCAATGCCGCCGACAAGGAATGATGATGAGTACCGCCCTTCAACTTCCCCTCGACACCAACCATATCCGGACGCTGCTGCCGCATCGCTATCCGTTCCTGCTGGTGGATCGCGTAATCGAGTTCGAGCCGCACAAGCGCGTGCTCTGCTACAAGAACGTGACCTGCAACGAGCAGTTCTTCCAGGGCCATTTCCCGGGTCATCCGGTGATGCCCGGCGTGCTGGTGATCGAGGCGCTGGCGCAGGCCGGCGGCATCCTCACCCAGCTCAGCCGCGAGTCCGGCACCGACGGCAAGTTTTTCTATCTGGTCAAGATCGACAACGCGAAGTTCTCGAAGATGGTGGTGCCCGGTGACCGTCTCGAGCTTGAGGTCAGCCTCAAGCGCACGATCCGCAACATGGCGCTGTATATCGCAATCGCGCGCGTCGACGGCGAGCAGGTGGCGTGCGCGGAGATCCTGTGTGCCGAGGTCAAGGCTTGAGCTGATGGACGCCACGCCCGCGATCCATGCCACCGCAGCCGTCGATCCATCGGCCAGGCTCGGCGTGGACGTGCGCATCGGCGCCTACAGCGTGATCGGCGCCGGGGTCGAGATCGGCGATGGCAGCATCGTCGGCGCGCACTGCACGATTGACGGCTCCACCCGCATCGGTCGCGACAACCACATCCACAGCCACGCCGCGATCGGCGGCGATCCGCAAGACAAGAAATTCCGCGGCGAGCGCACCGAACTGGTCATCGGCGACCGCAACAACATTCGCGAATTCGTCACCATCAACCGCGGCACCGACGGCGGCGGCGGCGTGACCCGCATCGGCGACGACAACTGGATCCTCGCCTACGCGCATATCGCGCACGACTGCCAGGTCGGCAACCACGTGGTGTTCTCCAACAACGCCACGCTCGCCGGCCACGTCGAGATCGGTGATCACGTGATCCTCAGTGGTTTCACCGGCATCCATCAGTTCTGCCGGATCGGCGCGCACGCCTTCATCGGCATGGGCGCGCTTGTCAATGGCGACGTGCCGCCGTACGTGATGGTCGCCACCGAAGGCTACGGCCGGCCCCGCGGAATCAACAGCGAAGGCCTGAAGCGACGCGGCTTCGATAGCGAACGCATCGCCGCGATCAAACGCGCGTACCGCGCGCTGTACATGTCCGGCGCCAACCTCGCCGAGGCCAAGCTGCAGCTCGCCGAACTGGCGCGCGACAGCGACGACGTGCGCGCGCTGCTGGAGTTCATCGAGCGCGGCGAACGCCCGCTGCTGCGGTGAGCCGCTCTCCGCGCATCGCACTGGTCGCGGGCGAAGCCTCCGGTGATCTGCTCGGCGCAGGCCTGATCGAGCAGCTGCGCCTGCGTTTCCCCGAAGCGCAGTTCGCCGGCGTTGGCGGTGAGGCGATGCGTGCCGCCGACCTCGATGCCTGGCACGACGCCTCCGAACTGGCGGTGATGGGCCTGGCTGAAGTACTGCGGCACCTGCCGCGCCTGTTGCGGTTGCGACGCGACGTGCGCGAACGCGCGCTGGCGTGGAAGCCGGACGTGTTCATCGGCATCGACGCGCCCGACTTCAACCTCGGCGTCGAAAAATGGCTGAAGCGGCGTGGCGTGCGCACGGTGCACTACGTCAGCCCGTCGGTATGGGCCTGGCGCGAGAAGCGCGCGGCCAGGATCGGTCGCAGCGCCGACCGCGTGCTGTGCCTGTTCCCGATGGAACCGGCGATCTATGCGCGTTTCGGCGTCGATGCGCGCTACGTCGGCCATCCGCTGGCCGATGCGATGCCGCTAGACCCCAACCGTGAGGCCGCGCGCGACGCCCTTGGCCTGGATCGCGAGCGGCCGCTACTGGCGGTGTTGCCGGGTTCGCGCGTCGGCGAGATCGAGCGCCTCGGCGCCGACTTCCTCGCCGCCGCAGCGCGCGTGCTGGTTGCGGTGCCGAGCCTGCAGATCGTCGCGCCGATGGCCAGTGCCCAGGCGCGCGCCACGTTCGAGCGCGTGCTGGCTGGGCATCCGGATGCAAGCGCGTTGTCCGCGACGTTGCGCACCATTGTCGGCCACGCGCGCACGTTGATGATCGCCAGCGACGTGGTGCTGCTGGCCTCCGGCACCGCCACGCTGGAGGCGATGCTGGCCAAGCGACCGATGGTGGTGGGCTATCGCATCGCGCCGCTCACCCATGCCATTGTCAAGGGCATGGGGATGCTCAAGGTCGACCGCTACGCGTTGCCGAACATCCTCGCCGCAGAAGCGCTGGTGCCGGAACTGATGCAGGCCGATTGCACGCCGGACAAGCTCGCCGCAGCGGTGCTTGGCTGGCTGCGCGACCCGTCCGCGGTCGCGGCGTTGCAGCCGCGTTTCCGCGAACTGCACCTGCAACTGCGCCGCGATGCCTCCGCGCGTGCGGCAGACGCGGTGGCGGAACTGATGGCAGCAGGGGCATGACCGTGCGCATCGCCGGCATCGACGAAGCCGGACGCGGCCCGCTCGCAGGACCGGTCGTGGTCGCGGCCGTGGTGTTCGATCCGGGGCGCCCTCGCATCAACGGCCTCGATGATTCCAAGCAGCTGTGCGCGCAACGACGTGAATTGCTGTATGCGCGCATCGTCGAACGCGCGCTGGCCTGGCACGTGGTGTTCATCGAAGTCGAGGTGATCGATCGCATCAACATCCTGCAGGCCACCCTGCTCGGCATGCGGCGTGCGCTGGAAGGCGTCGCGCACGCTGCGGATATCGCCCGCATCGACGGCAACTGCCTGCCGCGCGACCTGCCCTGCCCGGCCGAGGCGATCATCGGCGGCGACGGCAGCGATCGCGCGATCATGGCCGCCTCGATCCTGGCCAAGGTCACGCGCGATCGACACATGCGCGAGTTGCACCAACTCTGGCCCGGCTACGGCTTCGACGAACACAAGGGTTACGCCACGCCGGCCCATCGCGCCGCGCTGGCGCGGCTGGGGCCGTGCCCCGCGCATCGGCGCAGTTTTGCGCCAGTACGGGCGTGCGGCGACCTGTTCGATCCGGTGCCGCAGGTGGACGCGTTGCCGGCGTGACGGCGGCGCGTGGCGGCCGACTATTCAGGTCGGCCTGCCGATGGGCCCCCTTGGTCATGTCAAGCCTTGTCCAACCACGGTAGCCAGCCTACCCTGCTGTTTGACTCGCCGGCCCGCCGATGTCCTCCCGTTTCGTCCACCTGCACCTGCATAGCGAGTATTCGCTCGCCGACTCGACGATCCGCATCGCGGAACTCGTCGGCCGCTGCGTGGCGCTGGGGCAGCCTGCGGTCGCGGTCACCGACCTCAACAACCTGTTCGCGCTGGTCAAGTTCTACAAGGCGGCCGAAGCCGCCGGCATCAAGCCGATCGCCGGCGCCGACGTATGGCTGGCCGAGGCCAGCGAAGCGCCGACGCGACTGACCCTGCTGTGCCGCGACCGCGCCGGTTACCTCACCCTGTCGCGGCTGCTGACGCGGGCGTGGATGGAAGGCCAGCGCCATGACGGCGTGGTGCTGCGCCCGGAGTGGTTGCGCGAATCCAATGCCGGCCTGTTCGCGCTCGCCGGGCGCCACAGCGAGGCCGGGCGCCTGGCTGCAGCCGGCAAGCACGATCTCGCCGAACAATGGCTGGCCGACTGGCAACGCCATACCGGCGAACGGCTGCACCTGGAAATGACGCGCACCCAGCGCGACGGCGAGGACGCGTTCAACGCGTTTGCCCTGCACGCCTCGGCGCAGCGCGGCATCCCGCTGATCGCCAGCAACGACGTGCGCTTCCTCGACGCGAAAGGCTTCGATGCGCACGAGGCGCGCGTGTGCATCGCCTCGGGCCGCGTGCTCGACGATCCCAAGCGTCCGCGCGACTACAGCGCCGAACAGTTCCTGAAGTCTTCGCAGGAAATGGCGACGCTGTTCGCCGACGCGCCCGATGCGATCGACAACACCTTGGCCTTGGCGACGCGCTGCAACCTGGAGCTGTCGCTGGGCACCTACCACCTGCCGGCGTTCCCGGTGCCGGCCGAGGAAACGCTGGAGAGCTGGATCGGCAGCCAGGCGCGCGCGGGCTTGGGCCGGCGGCTCGACAAGCACCCGCCGGCGCCGGAGCACGGCCGTGCCCCGTACGAATTGCGGCTGGAGTCCGAGCTTGAGGTCATCGTCAAGATGGGCTTCGCCGGCTACTTCCTGATCGTCGCCGACTTCATCAACTGGGCCAAGCAGCACGACATCCCGGTCGGTCCGGGACGCGGTTCCGGCGCCGGTTCGCTGGTGGCGTGGGCGCTGGGGATCACCGATCTGGATCCGCTGCCGTACGACCTGCTGTTCGAGCGCTTCCTCAATCCCGAACGCGTGTCGATGCCCGACTTCGACATCGACTTCTGCATGGACCGCCGCGACGAAGTGATCGACTACGTCGCCGCGAAATACGGTCGCGACCGCGTCAGCCAGATCATCACCTACGGCACCATGGCGGCCAAGGCAGTGGTGCGCGACGCCGGCCGCGTGCTCGGCCATCCCTACGGCTTCGTCGACAGCATCGCGAAACTCATTCCGATGACGCTCGGCATCAGCCTGGACGATGCGCTCGGCGAATCGGAAGCGGCGAAGAAGCATCCGGAGTTGGCAAGCGCGGAACTGATCCAGCGCAACCTCGCCGAGGATGATGTCCGCGATCTGCTCGCGCTGGCGCGGGAGCTCGAGGACCTCACCCGCAACGCCGGCAAGCACGCCGGCGGCGTGGTGATCGCGCCCTCGCCGCTGTCGGATTTCTGCCCGCTGTTCGCCGAACACGACGGCCACGGCGGCGGCCGCAACCCGGTGACACAGTTCGACAAGGACGACGTCGAGACGATCGGCCTGGTGAAGTTCGACTTCCTTGGCCTGCGCACGCTGACCATCATCGACTGGGCGGTGAAGGCGATCAATGTGCGTCGCGCGGGGCAGGATGAGCCCTTGCTGGACATCACCACGCTGCCACTCGACGATGCCAGCACCTACGAATTGTTCGCACGTGGCGACTCCGTCGCGGTATTCCAGTTCGAATCACGCGGCATGCGCGAGTTGCTCAAGCGCGCCAAACCCGACCGCTTCGGCGACCTGATCGCGCTGGTGTCGCTGTTCCGTCCGGGCCCGATGGACCTGATCCCGGACTTCATCGAGCGCAAGCACGGCCGCGCCCAGGTCAGCTATCCGCACCCGGCGCTGGAGCCGGTGCTGGCGCCTACTTATGGTGTGATCATCTACCAGGAACAGGTGATGCAGATCGCGCAGGTGCTGGCCGGCTATTCGCTGGGCGGCGCCGACCTGCTGCGGCGCGCGATGGGCAAGAAGGACGTAGCGAAGATGGCGCAGGAGCGCGCCAAGTTCGAGACCGGCGCACTGGAACACGGCGTCGTTCCGCGGCTGGCGTCGCAGATCTTCGACCTGATGGAGAAGTTCGCCGGCTACGGCTTCAACAAGTCGCACGCGGCCGCCTATGCGCTGGTGGCGTACCAGACGGCCTGGCTGAAGGCGCACCATCCGGCCGAGTTCATGGCCGCGGTGCTGTCCAGTGACATGGACAGCACCGACAAGGTGGTCGGCTTCCTCGACGAGTCGCGGGCAATCGGGCTCACGGTGCTGCCGCCGGACGTCAATGGATCGAACTACATGTTCGAGGCGGTACATCCCATTGACAGCGGTTTGTTCCAAGGGACAACCCAGGCGAAGACCATCCGCTACGGCCTCGGCGCGGTGAAGGGCGTCGGCCGCGGCGCCTGCGAGGCGATCGCCGAAGAGCGCGTACGCAACGGCGCGTTCGACGGCCTGCTCGAATTCTGCAAGCGCGTGGATTCGTCGAAGCTCAACCGGCGCGCGCTCGAGGCCCTGGTCAACGCCGGCGCAATGGACGCCCTCGGCAGGAACCGTCCATCACTGATGCTGCAGCTGCCGGAAGTTCTGAAGGCTACCGAGCAACTCGCGCGCGAACGCGACGCGGGGCAGTGCACGTTGTTTGGAGGCGGGCTGTCCGGTGGCGGTTTTGCCGATGACAGCGGGGCAGCCGCGCCGGAACTGCGGATCGAACTGCCCGAAACCGATGACTGGCCGCTGCTGCAGAAGCTGCAGGGCGAGCGCGACACGCTTGGCCACTATCTCAGCGGTCATCCGCTGGATCCGTATCGCGACGAGTTGCGTGGACTCATCGACCACGACCTCGGCGACCTCGACCGGTTGTACAGCGAACGTCCGGAAGAGGAACGTCGCGGCTGGCGCCAGGAAGCCACCGTCGTCGTTGCCGGCGTGGTGCTGGGCATGCGCAAGAAAGGCGACAGCCAGGCCTTCGTGCAACTCGAGGACGGGCGCGGCCGGATCGAATGCGCGTTCTTCGCCGACAGCTACCAGGAATTCGCGCAGCTGCTCACGCGCGATCGCATCCTGGTGATCGAAGGCGGGCTACGCGAGGACGAGTTCAGCGGCGGCTTCTCGCTGCGCGCGCGTCGGTGTTGGGACTATGCGCAAGTGTGCAGCCAGCATGCACAGCGGCTGTCGGTGCAGATCGACCTGCGCAAGCACGAAGCGCTGGCGCAATTGGAGCGCGTCCTGCACGGCCACGGCGGCAGCACGCCGATTTTGCTGGAGGCGATCACGACCACGGCCGTCGGCCGGCTCAGCATCAATGGCGGCCAGGGCGTGCGCGTGGATGCCGCCCTGCCGGGGCTGCTGCGCAGCCTGCCCGGGGTGCGCACGGTGAAGCTGTCGATCGCCAAGCCCTGGGTGAACTGAGGGCGCAAACCCGGAACGCCCAGCCCCCTGGGCTAGACTGTCGCCTTTCCGCGTCCGACGCCTGTCGATGAATCCGAATTACCTCGATTTCGAGCAACCCATCGCCGATCTGGAAGCCAAGATCCAGGAACTGCGCCACGCCAGCCACGCTCCGGCGGTCAACATCGACGCCGAGGTCCACGCGCTGCAGGACAAACTGCGCCAGCGCACTGCGCACATCTTCCGCGACCTCAGCCCGTGGCAGGTCTCGCAGCTCGCGCGGCACCCGGCGCGGCCATATACGCTGGATTACCTGCGGGTGATCTGCGACGAGTTCCAGGAGCTCGCCGGCGACCGCGCCTTCGCCAACGACAACGCCGTCGTCGGCGGCCTGGCGCGCATCGACGGCCGCAGCGTGGTCGTCATCGGCCACGAGAAGGGCCGCGACACCAAGGCCAAGATCCGCCGCAACTTTGGCATGCCGCGACCGGAGGGTTATCGCAAGGCGTTGCGGCTGATGAAGATGGCCGAGCGCTTCCATCTGCC
>DASZZT010000179.1:0-3419 GCA_035543275.1 Luteimonas sp.
GGACCTCGGCATTGCGCGCGGCCAGGGTTTCATTGGTTTCTTGCAGTTGCTGTCGCAGCATGTTGCCCTCGCCACCGGCGTCGATGCCGGATCGTGTTCCCGCGCGCCGACCGTTGCTTGCGGACGGCGGCACGATTTCCAACCGCGCGTCAGACACATGTGGCGCCGTCTTGCTGCCACTCGATGCTTGCCGGGCACCGGGTGTGGGTGATGCGGTGGCCACCGCCGCCGGCTGCGGCGTTGGCCGCCGTGCCTGGCGCCAGTTCTCGATCTGCTCACGCACCACGGCTGCGGCCTGGGTGGCGCTGTAGCGCGACAGCTCGCTGGCCTGCGGCATGCGCAACACCGCGCCCTGTTTCAGGCGGTTGATGTCATCGCCGATGAAGGCCTCGGGATTGGTTCGCAGCAACGCCAGCATGGTCTGGTCGGAGGTATAGCCGGGCGCGGTGTCGAGCTGGCCCACGATCTGCGACAGCGTCTGCCCTGCCCGCACCGGACCATATTCGGAAGAAGGCGAAGCAGCGGGCGCGACAGCGACGGGCACTGGCGGCGGCTCGGTTACGGGCGACGGGATCGCCGTGACCGGTCGTGCGGTTGGTGCGGGTGCGGGCGTGGGTACCGGCACAACAGCTGGCGGCGGTGGCACGACAGCGACCGGCGCCGGGATCGGGATCGGGATCGGGCGCACGATCGTGTTCGACGGCGCCACCACCGGCGCCTGGATCGGCGGCAGCGTTGGCGCGGCCACGGTGCGTGGCGCATCCACCAGCGCCGAGTACTCGCGCACCAGCCGACCCTGGCCCCAGTCGACCTCGATCAGGAAGGTCAGCAGCGGTTGCCGGATCGGCACCGTGCTGGTGACGCGGATCACTTGATTGCCGCGCGCGTCGAGCGCTACCGCAAACTGCAGATCCGAGGCCGCCCCCGTCGGCGGCTCCAGGCCGATCCGCCGGAATGTCTCCGGCGAGGCCATGCGCGCCTGCAACTGCTCCAGTTCCGCGGGATCGTTTGAGATCACCGGGATCTCCGCCAGCAGTGGCTGCCCCGGCTTCGACTTGACCACGATCTGGCCCAGGCCGAGCGCGGCCGCTGGCCCGGCCAGCAGGGCCAGCACCACCGCGAGCGCGATCGAATATGCGACTGACAGCCTGTTGCTCACGCCCATCCCCATGGAACTCGTGCGCCGACTCTAGCCGTCAGCGCCATCCATCCGCAATGTTTCCGCAATTCACCGGGCTTCGGCGACGACCAGCTCGGCGATCTGAACCGCGTTCAGCGCCGCGCCCTTGCGGATGTTGTCCGACACGATCCACAGGTTGAGCCCGTGCGGATGCGAGAGGTCGTCGCGGATGCGGCCGACATAAACCGCGTCGGTGCCGGAGGCGTGGGTCACCGGCGTCGGATATCCGCCGCCGATTGGCTCGTCGACCACTTCCACGCCCGGCGCACTATCCAGCAACTTGCGCGCGTCCACTGCCGAGAGCTTGTCGCGGGTCTCGACGTTGACCGCCTCGGAATGCCCGTAGAACACCGGTACCCGCACCACCGTGGCGTTCACCCGGATGTTGTCGTCGCCGAGGATCTTGCGCGTCTCCCACACCAGCTTCATTTCCTCGGTGGTGTAGCCGTTGTCGGTGAAATCGCCGCCATGCGGGATCACGTTGAATGCGATCTGCACCGGATACACCTGCGGTTCGACCGACTGGAAGTTGAGCAATCCGGCGGTCTGCTTGCCCAGTTCCTCCAGTGCGCGCCGGCCGGTGCCGGACACGGATTGATAAGTCGCGATGTTGAGCCGTTCGATGCCCGCGACGCGGTGGATCGGGGCCAGCGCGACCACCAGCTGCATGGTCGAGCAGTTCGGGTTGGCGATGATCCCGCGCGGGCGGCTTTTTGCGGCGCCCGGATTCACCTCGCTCACCACCAGCGGCACGTCGTCGTCGTAGCGGAAAGCCGAGGAGTTGTCGATCACCACCGCGCCTGCGGCGGCGAATTTCGGCGCGTATTCCTTCGAGACGCTGCCACCGGCGGAAAACAGCGCGATATCGACGCCGGCCGGATCGAAGGTCGCCAGATCACGCACCTCGATCTCGCGATTGCCGAAATGGACGGTGCCACCGGCCGAGCGCTCGCTCGCCAGCGCGACGATCTCGCTGACCGGAAACTTGCGTTCGGACAGGATCGACAGCATCACCTCGCCGACCGCGCCGGTGGCGCCGACGACGGCGACCTTGAATGTCTTGCTCATATTCTCGTCCCGATTCGTAATCTGTTTTTTGTAGGAACGGCTTATAGCCGCTCCTACAGGTTATTTTTCCGCTTGTGGGGGTATCCGCGGCGACACCTCGCCAACATCCCCGCACTGCGCGCGGTGTCGCAGCGCCTGGTCCATCAGCACCAGTGCCAGCATCGCCTCGCAGATCGGTGTGGCACGAATGCCGACGCAGGGGTCGTGGCGGCCGGTGGTGACGATCTCGACTTCATTGCCTTCGATATCGATACCGCGCGCCGGCAAGCGCAGGCTGGACGTCGGCTTGAATGCCACCGATACCACGATCGACTGCCCGCTGCTGATGCCGCCGAGGATGCCGCCGGCGTGGTTGGACAGGAAACCGGCGCGCGTCATCTCGTCGCGATGCTCGCTGCCCTTCTGCATCACCGCAGCGAAGCCATCGCCGATCTCCACGCCCTTGACCGCATTGATCGACATCATCGCCGCAGCGAGTTCGGCGTCGAGCTTGCCGTACACCGGCTCGCCCCAACCTGGCGGCACACCGTCGGCGGTTACGATGATGCGCGCGCCGACCGAATCGCCGGACTTGCGCAACGCGTCCATGTAACTTTCGAGTTCTGGAACCTGCTCCGCATCGGGCCAGAAGAACGGATTGGCCTCGACGACGCTCCAATCGAGCGTTGGCCAATCGTGCGACTTCGGCACGATTTCGCCGATCTGCGCCAGATAGCCGCGCACGCGCACGCCGCACTTCTCGTTCAGCCATTTCTTCGCGATCACTGCCGCCGCCACCCGCATCGTGGTTTCGCGCGCCGACGAGCGGCCGCCGCCGCGCGGATCGCGAACGCCGTATTTCTGCCAGTAGGTGTAGTCGGCGTGGCCGGGACGGAACTGTTCCGCGATCCGGTCGTAATCCTTGCTGCGCGCATCGGTGTTGCGGATCAGCAGCGCGATCGGCGTGCCGGTGGCGCGGCCTTCATAGACGCCGGAAAGAATCTCGACCTCATCGGCCTCATGGCGAGCCGAAGTGTGCCGGGTCCTGCCGGTGGCGCGGCGCGCGAGGTCGTGGGCGAAATCCTCCGGCGCGAGTGCGATCCCTGGGGGGCAGCCATCGACCACGCAGCCGATCGCCGGCCCGTGCGACTCGCCGAAGGTGGTGACGCGGAATAGCTGGCCGAAGCTGTTC
>DASZZT010000180.1:0-3525 GCA_035543275.1 Luteimonas sp.
TGCTCGGTCGCGAGGTGCCGTTGTTGCGCGATTATCTCGACGGCGTCGAGGTCGCGCCGGGTCAGCTGGTGCTGCTGGAAAACTGCCGCATGAACGTCGGCGAGAAGGCAGACGATGAAGCGTTGTCAAAAAAATATTCGTCGCTGTGCGACGTGTTCGTGATGGACGCGTTCGGCACCGCGCATCGTGCGCAGGCATCGACCCATGGCGTCATCAGATTCGCGAAGCAGGCGGTGGGTGGCCCGCTGCTCATGGCCGAGCTCGACGCGCTCGGCAAGGCGCTCGACAACCCGGCGCGGCCGCTGCTGGCGATCGTCGCAGGCAGCAAGGTCAGCACCAAACTGGAACTGTTGTCTTCGCTGGTTGGCAAGGTCGACCAACTGATTGTTGGCGGTGGCATCGCCAACACCTTCATCGCCGCCGAAGGCTTCAATGTTGGCAAGTCGCTGGTCGAAATCGACCTGATCGACACCGCGAAGAAGATCATGGCCGATGCCAAGGCCCGCGGCGCCGACATTCCGATACCGACCGATGTCGTGGTCGCGCCGCGCTTCGCCACCGATGCGCCGGCGACAGTCAAGGCAGTCGATGCGGTCGGCGACGACGACATGATCCTCGACATCGGCCCCGCCACCGCGCAGCGTTACGCCGACATGATCGCCGCCGCCGGCACCGTGGTCTGGAACGGTCCGGTCGGCGTGTTCGAGTTCGACGCGTTCGGCCACGGCACCGAGACCGTTGCGCGCGCGATCGCGAGATCGAAGGCGTTCTCGATCGCCGGCGGCGGCGATACCTTGGCCGCGGTCGACAAGTACGGCATCGCCGGCGACGTCAGCTATATCTCCACCGGCGGTGGTGCGTTCCTGGAGTTCCTCGAAGGCAAGGAGTTGCCGGCGGTGGCGGCACTGAAGGCGCGCGCGTAATACAACGATCACACCTGGCGATTGCGCCAGTCCTCGGCCAGCAATCCAAAGACTTCCGAATCCGACACCACGTCACCGACGAAAAAGCGTTGCCGCAGCACGCCTTCGCTGGCGAAGCCCAGGCGCAGCAGCAATTGCCGCGAGCCGTCGTTGCCCGGATCGATGTCGGCCTCGATGCGCTGCAGGTCGAGCGTGCGGAACGCCCAATCCAGTGCCAGCGATACCGCTTCGCGCGCGAGGCCCTTGCCCCAGTGGTCGGAACGCAGCGCATAACCGACCTCGGCATGGCGATGTCGCGGGTCGAAACGGAACAGCGTGCAGGTGCCGATCACGCGGTCGTCGTCGCGCGTGGTGATCATCCAGTTGAGCAGGGTGCGCTGCTGGAACGCCTCGCGCATTTCGCCGATCAGGCCTTCGGCCTCGCCGCGCGTAGTCATCGGCGGCCGGCTCCAGTAGCGCATCACCGCCGGATCCGAGAACAACGCGAACAACGCATCGGCATCGTCCGCGCGCGGCCCGCGAAGGCGCAGGTGCTTGCCCCGCAGTTGCGGGAAGGCCGGCAAGCGCGCCAGCGTGACGGCGATGTCGATGCGTGCGGTCATGATCCTGATGTCATAAGGGTGCAGTCATGGTTGTGTTGTGCGGCTGTGCTAGCTTTCGGAAAGGGAGACAGCTTGCCATGACCGACCACCGCCGCCGCACCAAGATCCTCGCCACGCTCGGCCCGGCCACCGATCCGCCGGGCGTGCTCGACGCCTTGCTCGCCGCCGGCGTCGACGTGGTGCGGCTGAATTTCTCGCACGGCGAGCCGGCCTCGCAGCTGGCGCGCGCGCAGGCGGTGCGCGAAGCCGCGCAACGTGCCGGCGTGGAAGTCGGCATCCTCGCCGACCTGCCCGGGCCCAAGCTGCGGATCGAGCGCTTCGCCGAGGGCCGCGTGCAGTTGCAGGCTGGCGGGCGCTTCGACCTGGTCGCGCGTACCGATGCGCCGCCCGGCACAGCGCGCGAGGTCGGCATCAGCTACCTCGGCCTGCCGGACGACGTGCATGCCGGCGATATCCTGCTGCTCGACGACGGCCTGATGCAATTGCGCGTGGAGCGCATCGAAGGCGAACGCATCGTTACCACCGTGCTCAACGACGGCGCGTTGTCCGACCGCAAGGGGCTCAACCGTCTCGGCGGCGGCTTGTCGCTGGGCGCACTCACCGATCGCGACCGCGAACTGATCGGCGTCGCCGCGCAGCTGGGTGCCGAGTTCATCGCGGTCTCGTTCTGCCGCAATGCCGCCGACATGCAGGAAGCGCGCGCGATCGCCCGCAGCCACGGCTGCGACGCCGCTTTGATGGCCAAGATCGAGCGTGCCGAGGCGATCGAGAACCTGGCCGAGATCATTGACGCATCCGACGCGGTGATGGTCGCTCGCGGCGATCTGGGCGTGGAGATCGGCGACGCTGAATTGCCGGGCCTGCAGAAGAAGATCATTCGCGAGTCGCTGGCGCGCAACAAGGTCGTCATCACCGCCACCCAGATGCTGCAGTCGATGGTCGACAGCCCGATCCCGACCCGCGCCGAGGTGCTCGATGTCGCCAACGCCGTCATCGACGGCACCGACGCGGTGATGCTGTCGCAGGAATCGGCGGCCGGCCATTACCCGCTGAAGGCGGTCGAGGCGATGGTGCGGATCTGCGTCGGAGCCGAGAAGCAGTTCGAGGCCGACACCGATTTCGAGAAGGCGCCGCGCAACCTCGAACGCGCCGATCAGGCGATCGCGATGGCGACGATGTTCCTGTCCGAACACATCGGCGTGCGCGCGATCGTGGCAATGACCGAATCCGGCGGCACCGCGCGGTTCCTGTCGCGGTTCCGCTCCAACGTGCCGATCTACGGCCTGTCGCGGTATCCCGGCAGCCGCCGGCGCATGGCGCTGATGCGCGACGTGTTCCCGGTCGCGTTCGACAGCCGTGGCCTGGCGACACGCGAAGCCGCGCGCGAAGCGTTGAAGCAGTTGTTCGACGCCGGCCTGCTGGCCGAGGGCGACCGCGTGATCTTCACCAGCGGCGACCACATGGAGCACCACGGCGCGACCAATACGCTGCGGTTGTTGCAGGTGGGGGCGGGTGGGAAGGCTGAGGGATTGGGAGAATTGTGATCCGCAGGATGTGGTGAGCCGCAGGCGAACCGCATCATTCGCGGTCGTCTTCACGCGATCGATGCGGTTCACTTCGTTCACCGCATCCTCCGTGCTGCCTCTGGGCTACCAGTGCTAAGTCCCTGTTTCGCATGGCCTCTGAATGGCCCGCGAGCTATAATTCCGCCCCTTTCCCGCCCCCAGCCGAATCCAGACATGAGCATCGAACAGCTTGCCGAAACCGCCCAGGCGATGGTCGCCGCGGGCAAGGGCATCATCGCGATCGACGAGTCCAACAACACCATCGCCAAGCGTTTCGACGGCGTCGGCATCCCGAACAGCGAGGAAAACCGCCGCGCCTATCGCGAGCTGCTGCTGACCACGCCGAGGCTCGGCGACTACATTTCCGGCGCGATCCTGTACGACGAGACCATCCGCCAGTCGACCAAGGGCGGCGTACCGTTTACCAAGATCATG
>DASZZT010000181.1:0-2163 GCA_035543275.1 Luteimonas sp.
GATGCGGCGATCGACCTGCGCGCCACCCGCATCGACGCGGTGATGACCAGGTCGCCCAAGACGATTGGCTCTGCAGCGCTCGCGGTCGAAGCCGCGCAATTGATGGAAACCCACCAGATCAGTGCACTGCTGGTCCTGGACGGGCAGCAGCACGTGGTCGGCGCCCTCAACATTCATGACCTGTTGCGCGCACGGGTGGTGTGATGCGGCATGCGCGTTGAACGGCTCGCTATTTGCTCGCTCTTTTGAAACTGGATGCTCATGTCTTATTCCCACATCAGCGACTATCCAGCGGACATCCTCACGCGCGCGGCAAAGATCCGGCTCGCCTGTTTCGACGTCGACGGCACGCTGACCGATGGCCGCCTGATCTTCGACGACGCAGGCCGCGAACTGAAAGCCTTCCACATCCACGACGGGCAGGGGCTGGTGCTGTTGCGCAAGGTTGGCATTGCGGTGGCCCTGGTGACGGCGCGAGCGGGCGCGATCGCCGAACGCCGCGCCGCCGAACTCGGTGCCGATGCCCACGTCGACGTCAAGGACAAGCTGGCCTGCGTGCGTGATATCGCATCACGTCAAGGCATCGACCTGGACGCGGTCGCATTCATGGGCGACGACCTGGCCGACCTGACGATCCTGCGCGCCTGCGGGCTCGCCGTGGCGCCGGCCAATGCCCATCCCTGGATCCGCGAACGCGTGCACTGGCGAACCACCGCGCGCGGTGGCGAAGGCGCCGCCCGCGAATTCTGCGATCTGCTGCTGGCCGCGCAGGGACATGCCGAGGCGTTGCTGGCAGGGAGTTCTTGATATGGAGTTCCTGACTTGAGCTGGCGCGCCGTGCTGACGATGCTGCTGCTGGTGGGCGCGATGGTGTCCGGCTGGTCGGTGTGGCGGCAGCACGCCGAACAAGTGTCCGCCCGCACAGTGCAGGGGCGTTCGGACTATGTGCTGCACGACTTCGAGCTGGTCGCGCTCGATGGCACCGGCAAGGAATCGTTCACCCTGCGCGCGCCGACACTGCAACGCAATCCAGGCGACCGGACGATGTCGCTGGCGATGCCGCTGTTCCTGCTGCCGGACCAGCAGGGCCATTATTGGGAAGTGCGTTCACGCACCGGCTGGGTCGATGCCGAGGGTAACGAAGTGCGCCTGCGCGGCAACGTCCGCACCACCAGCCCGCCGCAAGCGACGCGTCCGATAGCGATGAACACCGAGCAACTGAACATATTCCCCGACAGCAACCGCGCCACGTCCGCCGCCGTCGTGACCATCACCCAACCCGGCTCTATACTGCGCGGCCGCGGCTTGGAGGCCAATCTGGCCACCAAGCGCTATGAACTCCAGTCCGAGGTCCGATCCCGTTATGCGCCATCCCGCCAATAAGCTGCTGCTGGCCCTGGTCATCGCTGCTTGCGCCAACGCGACCTGCATCGGCGCGGCCTCGGCGCGTTCGTCGGACCGCAACCAGCCGATGGACATCGACGCCGGCCACCAGTCGGGAACGCTCGACGACCGCGCCCCGACCGTGCTCACCGGTGGTGTGCACATCACCCAGGGCAGCCTCGACATCCGTTCCGATCGTGCCGAGATCAGCCTTGTTGGCGGCGACCCGAGCCGCGCTGTATTCACCGGTGGCCCGGTGCAGCTCAAGCAGACGATGGACGACGGCACGCCGATGACCGCAAGTGCAAGCAACGTCGACTACAACCTCAAGACCGAGGTCGTGGTGTTCACCGGCGACGTGCAGATCCAGCAGCCGCGCGGCAGCATGAGCGGGCAGCGCATGGTCTACAACCTCAAGAGCGGCAACATCGACAGCGGCGGCGAAGGCGCGGGTCGGGTCAAGATGCGGATCCTGCCGCGCAATGCGCAACCGGCGGCGTCCGTGCAGGACAAGCCTGCCCAGGGCAAGCCTGCTCAGGTCAAGCCCGCTCAGGTCAAGAAGTAATGCTGGTCGCGCAAGGCCTGCGCAAGCGCTACCGCTCGCGTGAAGTCGTCCGCGATTTCGGCCTGACCCTCGACGCCGGCGAAGTGGTCGGACTGCTCGGCCCCAACGGCGCCGGCAAGACCACCTGCTTCTACATGATCGTCGGCCTGGTGCCGGCCGACGAAGGCCAGATCACGCTCGACGGCCGCGACATCACCGCCGAGCCGATGTACACC
>DASZZT010000182.1:0-3536 GCA_035543275.1 Luteimonas sp.
CGGCCAGCCCAGTTGCACGGTCTTGATGTCCTCGCCGATCGACTTCCTGTCCGCTTTGGACAAGGCACCCAGCCACTCGTGCACTGGTTCGCGACCACTGGCGTTGCGATAGAAACGAACTGCAAGGCGATACTGCAACGACTCGGACATAGTGTGTACCTTTATTGGTACGCGCGCAACAAGCGGCAAATTCGGGATTCAGGCATCGCAGCGCCGACACTTTGGCGATGCAGCGGTGTGATCGCTGTCGGCTGATGCCGCGGCTGGGGTCATGAATTCCCCGATTGAGCAGCCCTCAGACCGCCAGTTCAGTAAAGGACTGCCTGACTGTTTGCCTTAGGCATAAGCCGGCATTTCGTCCCAGGTACGCCCATCTAGAACGCGACCGTTTGCCTTCTTGGAGCGGTGAGCGCCGTCAGCACCGAAAGCGCCCCATTGCTTGAAGAAGAAGATTCCCTACAACTTTCCTGCCGGCGTGCCAGAATCGTCACGGATCGCCTCGTTCGTCCTTTTGAACAGGTGATCCGATGGGGTGGGCCAGTGATCCGGTCCAATGCACGGCGTCACTACCACGGATTGGAACGGGCCAGCTATGCCGCAGAATTCGACGCCGTCGCAACCGGCTTCCACCGGAACCGGTACGGGTGACCCTGCACCAGGTCTTCTGCAACGCATCTTCGGACAGATCGACTGGGTGCCGCCGGTCTGGCTGTCGGCGCTGCTCGCGAAGATCCGGTTGCGGCCAAGGTTGTACCTCGGCAGTTTTGCCGCGCTGATCGCCGTCGCCGGGCTCGGCACCTGGCTGGTGATGCGACCGACGCCCGTGATACCCGGTGCGCTCGAAGTCACGGTGCACGCGCCGACTGTCACCGACTACACGAAAACGCCGATCAAGATCGACACGCTGCGTCTGAGCTTCTCCGGCTCCGCGGCGCCGATCGCCAAAGTCGGCGCCAGCCCGAACGGCGTCACGCTGCAACCCGAGATCAAGGGCGCGTGGGCCTGGGCTGACGATCAGACGCTGGTGTTCACGCCTGCAGGCGACTGGCCGGTCGGCCAGACCTATCAGGTATCGATCGACACCAAACGTGGGATCGCACCCAAGGTGCATCTGGTCAAGGACGAATTTGAATTCCAGACCGCGGCATTCACCGCCACTGTCGCAAAAAGCGAGTTCTATCAAGATCCGCTCGACCCCAATCTGAAGAAGGGCGTGTACGAGCTCGCGTTTTCGCATCCGGTCGACGCCGCGCAACTTGAACGCCGCATCGCATTGCAGCTGAGCGACGGCGCCGGCACCCAGCTGGCCGCGCCGGGGCAGACCGTGAATTACGACGAGCACCGGCTGAAGGCGTGGATCCATTCGCAACCGCTTAAGCTCCCGGAAAACGGTGGAACGCTGAAGCTGACACTGGCGCAAGGCGTCACCAGCCTGCTCGGCGGCGACGGCACCAGGGACGCAATCACCGGCGTCGTCACCCTGCCCTCGCTGTACAGCGTCAACGTCACCAGCGTCACACCGACCCTGGTCGACAACGAACGCTTCGAGCCCGAACAGGTGCTGGTGCTGGAGTTCAACAACGCCATGCGCGACACCGATGTCGCCCACGCCGTGAAGGTGTGGTTGCTGCCATCGAAGAACCCGAAGCTGCCGGTCAAGGAGCAGCGTGAAAATTACGCATGGTCCGATGGCGAAATCGACGAAGCGCTGCTGAAGCAATCGACCCTGCTGGCGTTGGCTCCGGTGCCGACCGAGCGCGAATATATCGAATCGCACAGCTTCAAGTTCGGCGCACCACCGCGACGGCGGCTGTACGTGCGTGTGGGAAAAGGGCTGAAAGCATTCGGCGGCTTCATCCTCGGCGCCAACTACGCAACTGTCGCAACGGTGCCCGACTACCCGCAGCTGCTGCGCTTCATCGGCGACGGCGCGCTGCTGTCGCTGCATGGCGAACGTCGGGTCAGCATCGTCTCGCGGAATGTCGCCAACGCCCGGCTGGAAATCGCACGCGTCCTGCCTGAGCAGCTGCAGCACCTGGCGTTTGCCAACCAGGGCAGCTACGCCACGCCTTACCTGGAAGGCATCGAGGCCGACAGCCTGGTCGAGCGCGTCGAGAAACGCCTGCACCTGCCCGCCGACAATCCGGCCAAGGCACATTACGAGGGCGTCGACCTCGGCGAATTCCTGAAGCCGTCGCGGCGCGGCGTGTTCATGCTCAGCCTGCGTATGCTCAGCAACGAGGACAGCAAGCGCCCGGCCACGGAAACGCTCGCCAATGATGTCGGCGAAGAGCAGGACCAGCGCCTGGTGGTGCTGACCGACCTGGGCATCATCGTCAAGAAAGCGCTCGACGGCAGCCGCGATGTATTCGTGCAATCGCTGGCACAGGGCACGCCGGTGGCAGGCGCGCAGGTGCGCGCGATCGCCCGCAATGGCGAAACGCTGGTCCAGGTGGACAGTGATGGCACAGGCCGCGCACGACTGCCGTCGCTGGAGGATTTCAAGCGCGAGAAGCGCCCGGTGATGCTGACCGTGAGCCACGGCGACGACTTCTCGTTCCTGCCGATCGACGACAGCGGCCGCGTGCTCGACTACTCGCGCTTCGACATCGGCGGCGAGCCGAACGACATCGAAGCCGGCGCGCTGAATGCATTCCTGTTCTCCGATCGCGGCCTGTATCGTCCCGGCGACACCATCAACCTGGGCATGATCGTGCGCGCGTCCGATTGGAAGCGACCGCTGACCGGCCTGCCGCTGGAGCTGGTGCTCAGCGATCCGCGCGGCATCGTGGCGCGGCGTGAACGTCTGAAACTGGGCAGCACCGGCTTCGAGAGCTTCAATTACGCCCCGGCCGAGGACGCGCCCAGCGGCACCTGGGAGGCGAACCTCTACCTGATCGGCAAGAACGACCGCCGCACCGCCATCGGCTCGACTTCGGTTCAGGTCCGCGAATTCGCACCTGACACGATGCGGGTACGCGTGCAGCTGTCGTCGGAGAATCCGCAAGGCTGGATCAAGCCCGAGGACCTGTCCGCGGCGGTCACGGTCGAGAACCTGTTCGGCACGCCGGCGCAACAACGCCGGGTAGCTGCAACGATCGTGTTGCGCCCCGCCTTCCCGAACTTCCCGGCGTGGCCCGACTACCGCTTCTTCGATCCGCAGCTTGCCAAGCAAGGCTACGACGAGACGCTCAGCGACGCGGTGAGCGACAAGGACGGTCACGCGAAATTCGCGATCGACCTGAAGAAGTACGCGCGTGCGACCTACCAGCTCAACTTGCTCGCACTGGCATACGAACCGGGCAGCGGCCGCAATGTCGCCGCGCAGACCAAGGCGCTGGTGTCGAGCAATGATTATCTGGTCGGGATCAGGTCGCAGGACGATCTGGGTTTCGTCAAGCGCGACGCCAAACGCGTGGTGCAATTGCTCACGATCGGCCAGGACGGCAAGCCGAAGCAAGTCGCGGGCCTGCATGCGGTGGTGGTCGAAAAACGCTACGTCTCGGTGTTGACCAAGCAGGACTCGGGCATCTATC
>DASZZT010000183.1:0-3448 GCA_035543275.1 Luteimonas sp.
GCGACGACTGCGTGTTGCTCTACGGCCATCTCGACAAGCAGCCGGAAATGACCGGCTGGGACGAGGGTCTGGGCCCGTGGCAGCCGGTGATCCAGGGCGACAGGCTCTACGGCCGAGGCGGCGCGGACGATGGCTACGCGATCTTCGGTTCGCTCGCCGCGATCCAGGCGCTGCAGCAGCAGGGCGCGGCGCATGCGCGCTGCGTGGTGCTGATCGAGGCCTGCGAGGAGTCCGGCAGCTATGACCTGCCCGCGTATGTCGATCATCTCGCCGAGCGCATCGGCAAGCCGTCGCTCGTCGTGTGCCTGGACTCGGGCTGCGGCAACTACGAACAGCTGTGGTGCACCACCTCACTGCGCGGGCTGGCCGGCGGCAATTTCACAGTCAGTGTGCTGGCCGAAGGCGTGCACTCGGGCGATGCGTCCGGGGTCGTGCCGTCGAGCTTCCGGCTGCTGCGGCAGCTGCTGTCGCGGATTGAGGACGAGGCCAGCGGCCAGATCCTGGTCGAGGGCCTGCACGTCGAGGTGCCCGCCGACCGCCTCGCGCAGGCGCGCACGGTGTCGCAGGTGCTCGGCAAGGAGGTCTACGACAAGTTCCCGTTCCTGCCCGGCATGACGCCGATGTTCCCGGATGCCGCCGGCGATCTGACCGAACTGGTGCTCAATCGCACCTGGCGGCCGGCGCTGTCGGTGACCGGCGTCGACGGCATTCCCCCGCTGGCCTCTGCCGGCAATGTGCTGCGTCCGTATACGTCGGTGAAGCTGTCGCTGCGGCTGCCGCCGACGCTGGACGGCAAGTACGCTGGCGAACTGCTCAAGGACGCGTTGCTGAAGAACCCACCCAACGGCGCCGAGGTCACGCTCGATCTGGAAAAAGCGTCCACCGGCTGGAACGCGCCGGCGACGGCGCCATGGCTGGAACAGGCGATCGACGCCGCCAGCCAGGAATTCTTCGGCAAGCCGGCGATGTACATGGGCGAAGGCGGCTCGATCCCGTTCATGGGCATGCTCGGCGAGAAGTTCCCGGGCGCGCAGTTCATGATCACCGGGGTGCTCGGCCCGCATTCCAACGCGCACGGGCCGAACGAATTCCTGCACATCCCGATGGGCAAGCGCGTCACCGCCTGCGTCGCACGGGTGATCACCGAGCACCACGCGGCCAGCGTCCGTGGTGAGACGATGGGCGTCTCTGCGGTGGCCGGGGGCTAGCAGCACGGCGAGCACGGCTGCTGCTGAAGGAAGGCTGACGTTGATTCCGTTCGTGGTTCGACAAGCTCGCCACGAACGGAATCAACTTGTTCAGATGTTCCAAAAAGCGCCGTGGTAACGAGGCGCCAGGCTGCTAAGCTCGGCCTGACATCCATCCAGTGGAGGCGGCAATGGGCGACTTGTTCGGCAGCAACAACTGGCTCTACATCATCCTGATCGGCTTCGTCACCGGCCTTCTGGCGCGATTCCTGAAACCCGGCAACGACCGCATGGGCATCATTTTCACCACCCTGCTCGGCATCGCCGGCGCGCTGCTGTCTGGCTACGTCGGCCAGGCGATGGGCTGGTATCGACCCGGTGAGCCGGCGGGCTTCATCGGCGCCCTGATCGGCGCAATTGTCATCCTGGTGATCGTCAGCCTGTTCCGGCGCCGGCGCCGGCTACTGCCACCGCGTTGACAAGTATTCATCGCGAAAACAACAAGAAGCCCCGCGATGCGGGGCTTCGTTGTGAGCCGACCTCACCTTGCCGACGACATCAGAACCTGCTGGGTTCAGAGCATGCCGAAATATTTCAGGAGCGTACGCAAGCTCAGCCCGATCACCAGCAAGCCGACCGCACACAGCATCGGCCGCGGCCGCACGTACCTGACCAGCCAAGCGCCGATCGGAGCTGCGAATACGCCGCCGATGGCCAGGCCGACGATGATGCTCCAGTGGCTCAGTCCGATCGTCAGCAGGAATACGATCGATGCGGTCAGGGTCACGAAGAACTCCACCGCGTTGACGCTGCCGACCGTGACCCGGAACTCGTTGCCGCGTGCGAGCAGGTTGCTGGTCACGATCGGGCCCCAGCCGCCCCCGCCGATCGCATCGACCAATGCACCGAAGAAGCCCAGCGGCGCGAGATGCGACGTCACCCGGCGCGACGGGAAGTCGCGGAATGCCTTGAGCAGGATCACCACCCCCATCAGCAGCAGATAGCCGGCGATCCACGGCTTGAGCGCATCACCGGGCAGGCTCGCCAGCAAGTAGGCGCCGAGAGCGGCGCCAATCATGCCAGGCAGCAGCAGCCGCCGGAACAGCTGCTTGTCGATATTGCCGAAGGCATGGTGCGAGAGCGCCGAGGTGCCGGTGGTGAAGCACTCGGCCGCGTGCACGGTGGCGCTGGTGACCGCTGGTGGCAAGCCCAGGCCCAGCAGCAGGCTCGATGCGGTGACGCCGTAGGCCATGCCGAGCGCGCCGTCGACCAGCTGCGCGGCAAAACCGATCGCGATGTAGAGCAGGAAATCGGCAGGCAATTCCATCGAGGCCAATCGGTCCAGGGGACGGCAGTATCCGGGCGATCACCGCCCGCCGGCAAATGCAGGCACTGCATAAGCGAATAACCAGCGTTCCTTTCCGTTGCGAAATCCTGGTCCATAGGCTGGTGCCATCGAAAAACCGCCCGGCCCGCCGCGATGCCTGTCACCGCCATTCTCGTTCCGCCTGCACCGCCGCTGGCGCAGGAGCAGACCACCCAGCTCGCGCGCCTGACCGACGGCCTCGACAGCGCGGACCTGTGGTGCTCAAGCTCGCGCGCCCGCAGCTCAAGGTGATCGCGGCCGAACCCGCCGGCGCCGCGCTGCTCGCGGGCAACGAATGGCAACCGCACAAGATCCAGGGCTGGACGCCTGACTTCATTCCGGACGTGCTCAACCGCGATATCGCCGATGCCGTCCTGGGCATCGACGACGTGCTCGCGCGCGGCACCGCACGCCGGCTTGCGGTCGAGGAAGGCATTTTCGCCGGGTTGTCCTCCGGCGCCACCATCGCCGCTGCGCTGCGCGTGGCCGAAACGGCGCCAGAAGGCTCGGTGCTGCTGGCGATGCTGCCCGATACCGGTGAGCGTTATCTCAGCACTTTCCTGTTCGATGGCATCAGCGAGGGCTCTGACGATGCGTGGCTGTCCTCGCTCGAACCCGAAGCCGTGGCGGCATAACGCACCGTAGGATGGGTTGAGCGCAGCGATACCCATCGATCCGGCGCAGCATGGGTATCGCCTTCGGCTCAACCCATCCTACGGATCTGAGAATGGTTGACGCTCAACTGCGGCCGTACACGTCCTCGTAGCGCACGATGTCATCTTCGCCGAGGTAGTCGCCGGATTGCACTTCGATCAATTCAAGCACTTGCGCGCCGGGATTCTCGAGCCGGTGTTTCGCCCCGACCGGGATGTAGGTCGACTGGTTGGCATGCAGC
>DASZZT010000184.1:0-5242 GCA_035543275.1 Luteimonas sp.
CGCGCATGCGGTGCTCCGCGCGCGAATCCCGTTCCTCGATCGCGACCGCGCGCTCGACGGCGAAGTGGCCGCGGCCGTTCGCCTGGTCGCCGACGGCAGCGTGCTTGCCGCCGCGCGCTCCGCAATGCACGGCTGATCGCGACACAAGGCGGCAGCGCTAGCTGACTGGCGTCGCCTGCATCACGCGGTCAATCAGAAAGCGGAATCCGGTCGAATGCTTCAGCACGCCGATGTCCGTTGCTGGCATCGCCCTCGCGCGGCTGCGGATAGTCCTCGCGACGGTCCAGCAGCACGGTGCGCATTCCCGCGTCGCGCGCGGCATCGAGCTCCTCGATCACATCGGACAGGAACATGATGTCTTTCGGGCGGCGATTGAGCGCATCGGCGATCAGGCGGTAGCTGTCGGCGTCGCGCTTGTGGCCGATTTCGGTGTCGAAGAAGGCGGAGAACAACGGCGCCAGGTCGCCGGCTTCGCTGTGACCGAACAGCAATTTCTGCGCGCCGACCGAGCCTGACGAGAACACCGCGAGGCGATGGCCTGCATCGTGCCACTTGCGCAGCGATTCGGCGGCATCGGCATAGATGTGGCCCCGATAATCGCCGCGCTCATAGCCTTCGCGCCACAACATGCCCTGCAATGCCTTCAGCGCGGTGTGCTTGCGATCCTGGTCGATCCAGCCCTGCAGCGTTTCGACGATGACATCGTCGCTGCAGATGCCGCCGTTCTCGGCCGCGACCGCGTCCAGCCAGCGACGCACCTCGGGATCATTGCCGTGCTGGCGCACGAAGCGCGGCAGTTCGCGCCGCGCATACGGGAACAGCACGTCCTTGACGAAGGAGATGCTGCTGGTGGTGCCTTCGATGTCGGTGAGGATGATGGGAAGCATGGCTCTGTTCAATCTGTAGGAGCGCCCCATGGGTGCGATGCTTTTATGCGGTCATGCTGGCAGGAGGGTCGCGCCCATGGGGCGGTCCTACCTTTACTCGGCTTGGTCTTTCTCGTAACGCGGAAATTTCTGCGCGATATCCGTGCCGGTGAAATGACCCACCCAGCCATCCGGCTCGGTGAAGAAGCGGATCGCGACGAAGCTCGGCTCCGGGCCCATGTCGAACCAGTGCTTCGTTGAATCCGGCACCGCGATCAGGTCGCCTTGCAGGCACTGGATCTCGTAGACCTTGTCGTCGACATGCAACGTGAACAGCCCCGACCCGGCGACGAAGAAACGTACTTCGTCCTCCTTGTGGAAATGCTCGTCGAGGAACTTGCGCCGCATCTCCTCGCGCTGCGGGTTGTCCGGCGCAATCGACACGACGTCCACCGACCTGAAGCCGTTGTTGGCGACGAGGCGATCGATGTCGGCGCGATAGGCGGCCATGACTTCGTCGGCGCCTGCGCCCGGCACGATTGGCTGCGTCGCCTGCCATTGCTCGAAGGTCACCCCGATCCGCGCCAGTTCGCGCGCGATCTCGGTGTGCTCGCCGGTGGACAGCAACGGCTCGTCGGGATGGGCTTCATCGAAGATGCGCAAGCGGCTCATCGGTGCAGCTTCCTCAATTCCAGTTCGCAGTGCAGCAGGAACTCCAACGCCTCCAGGTGCCGACGCGCCTCATCCATGTCGCGCCCCCAGGTGTACAGGCCGTGGCCATCGATCAGGTAGCCCCACATGCACTGCTTGTCGAGCAGCGCATCGACCTGCGCGGCCAGCGTGTGCAGGTCCTGGGTATTGGGCAGCACCGGCAGGTCGACCTCGGCTTCGTGGGTGGTGTTGCCGGCGAATGCCTTCAGCAGTTCGTAGCCTTCCAGGTGCACGTGGCCGGCACCGGCAAACAGGCGCGAGGCGATGGTCTGCACCGGCGAATGCGTATGCAGCACGCAGCCGATCTCGGGAATGCGTTTGTACAACTGGGTGTGCAGCAGGGTCTCGGCCGAAGAATGCTCGTCGCTGCCGACCGCGTTGCCGTCGAAGTCGACGACCATGATGTCGGCCTCGGTGAGCTTGCCCTTGTCACGGCCGGACACGGTGATCGCGGCATGCCTGTCGTCGAGCCGGCACGAGAAGTTGCTGCTGGTCGCGGGCGTCCAGCCGGCGGCGGAGAGCTCGCGCACGTTGGCGATGATCTCGCCGGCGAGTTGTCGCAGGCAACGGACGTCGTAGGGCAGGGCGTCGGTCATGCGCCGAGTGTAGCGAATCGGCGATTTCGGATGAATCAGGAACGGGCTGAATAGGAAACGGCGCGGGAGTCCGCGCCGTTTCCAGTCACCACCAGGAGCAACGTCCGTCAGGCTTGGGGACCTTCGTGGAACGGCGGCTCCGGCGGCAGGGTCTCGCCGCCCTCGGGGCGGTCGCGGCCGCGACCGAGGTCGCTGTGGCGATAGCCGTACAGCGCATACACGATCAATCCGATGATTGCCCAGCCGAAGAACAGGCTGATCGTGTACAGCGACAGGTTGAAGAACAGCAGCAGGCAACCGGCCACGGCCAGCGGGCACACGACCCAGACCAGCGGCGTCCGGAACGGGCGGTGGCGGTTGGGCTGCTGCTTGCGCAGGATCATGACGCCGATCGAGACCATGATGAAAGCGAACAGCGTGCCGGAGTTGGAGATGTCGGCGAGGATGCCGACCGGGAACAGTGCCCCGAACAACGCCACGAACACGCCAGTGATCATCGTGATCACGTGCGGGGTGTGGTACTTCGGGTGCACCCGGGACAACACTTCCGGCAGCAGGCCGTCGCGCGACATGGTGAAGAAGATGCGGGTCTGGCCGTAGATCATCATCAGCACCACCGACGGGAGCGCCAGCGCCGCGGCCAGGCCGATCAGGTTGCCCATACTGCCGAACCCGAGCAGACGCATGACATGCGCAAGCGGCTCCTTGCTGCACACCAGCGCGTCGGAGCCAACGCAGGCCGCGGCCATCTCGGGGCTGCCCGTGGCGAGGATGGCTCCGTTCGGGCCAATCATCGGCGCCGAGCCGACTGAACCAACCGCGCCGTAGCCGACCAGCAGGTAGAAGATGGTGCAGATGCCGAGCGAGGCGATCAGACCGATCGGGATGTTGCGATTCGGGTTCTTGGTTTCTTCGGCGGCGGTGGAGACCGCGTCGAAGCCGACGTAGGCGAAGAAGATCGACGCGGCCGCGCCGAGCACACCGATGCCTCCCATCGGGCTACCCCAGCCGGCGGGAAGGAAAGGTTCGAAGTTCTGGCTCTGCACCGCCGGTACCGAGACCACGATGAACGCGATCAGCGCAGCGATCTTGATCGACACCAACACCGCGTTGACCTTGGCCGACTTTGACGTACCGATCACCAGCAGCCAGGTCACCACCAGCGCGATCAGGCAGGCGAGCAGGTTGAAACTACCGCCAGCGTAAGGACCGCTGCGCAGCGCCAGCGGCAGGGTCAGCGTGCCTGGTTCCACAAGTCCGAACAGGTTGGTATGCATCAGCAACCCGTTCATGTAGCCCGACCACCCGACCGAAACCGCGCCGGCCGCAACCGCGTATTCCAGCACCAGCGCCCAGCCGACGATCCAGGCCAGGCCTTCGCCCAGCACGCCATAGGTGTAGGTGTACGCTGAACCGGAGACTGGGATCATTGATGCGAGTTCAGCGTAGGCCAGCGCCGCCAGCGCGCAGACCACGGCCGCGATCACGAACGACACCATCATGGCGGGGCCGGCTTTCTGCCCGGCTTCGGCGGTCAGCACGAAGATGCCGGTGCCGATGACCGCGCCGATGCCCAGCATGGTCAGCTGGAATGCGCCGAGTTGCCGGGTCAACGCCTTCTTGCCAGCGGTTTCCAGGATCTTGTCGAGCGGTTTGACGCGCCAAAAAAGCATTGTGTTCTCCCCAGAGATAATGACGAAGGTGCACGGCGGGCCGTGCGGAATGATTGCCGTCGCCGACCTTAACCGGTCGCCGGACATGCGCACAAGCGCCGATTGCCACGTGAACAGGGGCGCCGGGCGATAATCTGGCAATTGCACTTCATCAGTGACGGCCACGCAGCATGGACGAAACAGAGAAGAGCCAACGCCAGCCGCTGGTAGCCGCACTTCTGGACTATCGCCGGCGCTGGGCGGACGAGGCTGCGGTCGTCGAACACTTTCTCGCGTTGCTGGGCGATGCGGAGGATCCATTCGCACGCGAACGCCTCGCCGGCCATGTCACGGCCTCGGCCTGGCTGGTCAGCCGCGATGGTCAGCGCGTGCTGCTGACCCACCATCGCAAGCTCGAGCGCTGGTTGCAGCTTGGCGGACACGCCGATGGCGATCGCGATCTGGTTCGCGCCGCGCTGAAGGAGGCACAGGAGGAATCGGGCCTGTCCGGCCTGACGATCGATCCTGGACTGTTCGACCTCGATCGACACTGGATCCCCGAGCACAAGGGCGTGCCCGCGCACTGGCATTACGACGTGCGCTACGTGGTGCGCACGGGCGACGACGAGGCGTTCGTGGTCAGCGACGAGTCGCACGCGCTGGCGTGGTGCGAGATCGCGGCGCTGATCGACGATGAAGCAGCCGATCCGTCATTGCGGCGGATGGCCACGAAGTGGCTTTCCCTGTAGGAGCGCCCCATGCTTGTACAGAGCATGGGCGCGATGCCGTTGGCGCGAACGCCGCGAATCAAAAGCATCGCGCCCATGGGGCGCTCCTACAACAGCATGCTTAGTCCGCGCGGCCGGCGAACTCGCCGGTCGTCGTGTTCACCCACACTCGCTCTCCATTGCCGATGTATTCCGGTACCTGGATCTCGATTCCGGTGGAAAGCTTCGCCGGCTTCGGGCGCTTGGTCGCGGTGCCACCCTTGAGTTCCGGCGGAGTTTCGATCACTTCCATGGCCACGCTCTGCGGCAGCTGCAGCGCAACCGGCAGGTCGTCGATGATCTGCACGTAGCAACCGGACAGGCCTTCGACGATGTAGCCGGCGGCATCGCCGACCACGTCGGCATCGAGCGTGAACGGGGTGTAGTCCTCGTCGTCGAGGAACACGAACGCGTCGCCATCCCTGTACGAATACGTCGCCTGGCGACGGCTCAGTTCGACTTCCTTGAGTTCGTCATCACCGCCGAGGCTGAGATCGTACTTGGTCCCGCCCGGCACGCTGTACATGATGAAGCGGAACTTGACGTTGCCGCCGCGGCCCTGAGGCGAGCTGCGTTCGATGTCACGCACCTGGTAGACGGTGCCGTTGTGCTCGACCACGTTGCCTTTCTTGATGTCGTAGGCTTTCATT
>DASZZT010000185.1:0-26075 GCA_035543275.1 Luteimonas sp.
TTGCCGGTGGCGGCGTCGAATCCGGCGCGCAGCTTCTCCGGCATTGCTGCGCGCAGTGTCGTCATGGCCTCGTCGGCGCGCGCCTGCGCGGCGCTTGCGCCCGCGGCGTCGCCACGCGCGGCGCGGGCGGCGGCGCCGAGCACGTGCAGCGCGGACGCATGCAGCGAATCGCCCGCGCGCAGCAGGCCGGCCGCTTCTTTATAGGCGGTCGCGGCATGCACCGGATCGCGGGCCGCGAGCGCCTGCCGCATCGCCAGCTCCAGCCATTGCAGCCGCATTTCGACGTTTCCCAGCGCCGATGTCGCCTCGTCGAGGCTCGCGGCGGGCGTGGACGCCAGGCGCGCGCCCGCGAGCGCAATGAGCAGCTGCAGCTGGCGGATGCCGGAGGTGGCCGTCAGTTGCCGGGCCTGGCGCAATGCGAGCGTGGCCGCGGACTTGTCGCCGCGCCGCGACGCCAGTTCGGCGCGCAGCACCAGCGCGATGGCGCGCTGTTCGCTGGAGGATTCAGCGAGCGCCGGCGCGAGTGCATCGAGCGCAACGCGGGCTGCGTCGTCCGCGTGCGCGGCCAGCAAGGCATCGACCTGCAACAGGCCGGCGTCGCTGGCGCCGCGCGGATCCTCGCGCTGGCGGAACGAAGCTTCGGCTTTGCCGGCCTGTTCGATCGCTGCCTGCAGATGCCCCTGCTGCAGTTCGAGTTCGGCGAGGTGGCGACGGCTGACCGCGGCCTCTTCGGGCATCTGCTGTCGTTCGGCGCTGGCCAGCGACTGCTGCAGGCGCCGTCGCGCCTCGCTCCAGCGCCCGCGCGCGATGGCGAGCAGGCCGAGATCCTGTTCGGTGCGGATCTTCCCGGTCTCGTCGCCGAGCTTCGCGTAGTCGCCCGCCGCCTGCTGCAGGTAGACCTGCGCGTCGTTGTAGTTGCCGAGCTGGTATTGGGCGAAGCCGATGTCGTTCTGCGCCTGCGCGACGCCGAGCGGGTCGTCGACGTCCTGCCAGGCCTTGAGCGCGCGCCGGAACGCTTGCAGCGCCTGCGGATAGTCGCCGCGCTCTTCGGCGAGCAGGCCGAATTCGTTTTCCACCGCGGCCAGACCCTCGCGGTCGCCGAGCGCGGCATGCAGCGTGCGCGCCTGCTCCAGGTAGGTCGTGGCCTCGTCGAACTTGCCGGTCAGCGACAGCGCGTTGCTCAGGTTGCGCAGGCTGGTGGCCTCGCCGCGGCGATTGCCAAGTGCGTGGCGCAGTTCGACCGCCTTGCGGTACTGCTCGGCGGCGTCCGCGCTCTGTCCGAGCCGACCATAGCCGATGCCCAGCGCGTTGACGGTCTCCGCTTGTCCGTAAAGGTCGCGGTTGCGCTTGAACTGCACCAACGCACGCACGAGATAGTCGTCGACCGCGCGTTGCGAGTCGCCGCTCAGGATCGAGAACTTGCCGAGCTCGAACCATGCGCGCGGGTCGTTGCCGTCGCGCTGCGTGAGCCGTTTCAATCCGGCCAGTGCGGCGGCGAAATCGCCACCGCTGCCCTGCGCACGCGCGAGGTTGAGTTCGGCGTCGGTGTCGTCTGGCGTCGCGGCCAGCAGTGCGCGCCATTGCGCGACGGCCGCGGGAGCGTCGCCTTCGATCAGTGCGCGCTGCGCTGCCAGGCGCGTTCGTAGCGATTGCGGCAAAGCGGCCGCCGCACGCTGGCCTTGCTCGATCGCATCGGCGGCCTGGTCGTGCTCACCGATCATCAATGCCGTCTCGGCCTGCGCCAGCCACGCGGCTGCGTACTTCGGCGCGAGCGTGGTCGCAGCGGTGAGCTGGCGCAGCGATTCGGCCAACTGGCCGCGCTGTCGCGCCTGCAGGCCGGCGCCGTAAGCATCGAGGGCGGAGGCCGGTTGCGGCAGGGCGAGGTCGATCGCGTGTGGCTGCAGGCCGAGCGCCTGGGTCGTGTCGGGGCGATCCGCCCAGGCCTGCAGCGCCGCCGCGGGATCGTCGGCGAGCGGACCGGCGAGCGTGCGCGGTGCTTGGCCAGCCGCAAAGAGCTTTGCCTGCAGTCGCCAGCGGCCGTGCTCGCCGACCACGCTGGGTTGCAGCACGCGCCGGGCCGCGGCGACGCGCCGGAGCGCGTCGATGTCGAGGCTCGCGTTGCCGTCGGGGTCCATCTGGCGCAAGGCCTGCTGCGTGCGCTCGCGATCGACCACGGCGTAGCCGGGCACCGCGGACAGCGCGTCACGCAGGTGCGCGGACAGGCCAACCATGCGCGCGTCCGCGCCGCCGTCGTGCGCGATCGGCAACACCAGCAGCCGGTCCAGTGGTGGCGACGCGACCACCGCCGGCGTCGGCGCGCGGTCGCGCAGCTGCCACCAGCCAAACGTGGCAACGGCCAGCAAGGCGATCGCGGCGAGCGCCAACCAGGTCTTGAGGTGCGGGCGAATGGCGTCGTCGTAGAGACGGCGTGGTACTTCGCGGCGGTCGATCGCGGCGATCACCTCGTCGCCCGACTGGAAACGGTGCGCAGGCTGCGGCCGCAGCAGATGGTCGACCAGGCGCGCGACCCAGGCCGGCGCGTCGGCGCGTTCGCGGGTCACTGGCGGCGGCACCTGCAGCATGCGCTGCGCCAGCACTTCGGCGATGGTGCCGCCGGCGAACGGCGGCTTGCCGGCGAGCATCTCGTACAGCATCAGGCCGAGCGCGTAGAGGTCGCTGCGTGCATCCGCGGTTTCGCCACGCGCCTGCTCGGGCGACAGGTAATCGGGCGTGCCGACCACGGTGCCGGTGCGGGTCTGGCCGCTGGTGGCGAGCGAGCGGGCGACACCGAAGTCGCTGATGTAGGCGTTGCCTTCGGCGTCGAGCAGGATGTTCGCCGGCTTGAGGTCGCGGTGCACCACGCCGCGCGCGTGTGCCGCCACCAGGCCCTCGGCGATCTGCCGGGTGAGGCGCAACGCCTCCTCGACCGGCAACGGCGCGTTGTGGTCGATGTGGTGGTCGAGCGAATCGCCCTCGACCAGGTCCATGCTGATCAACCAGCGGCCTTCGTGCTGGGCCAGATCATGAATCCGTACCACGCGTGGGCTCGACACCTGCCGCGCCAGCAGCAGTTCCTGGCGGAAGCGCTCGAATGCGCCCTCGCGATGCGCGAGTTCCGGACGCAGCAGCTTGAGTGCGACCGGCACATCGAGGGCGAGGTCGGTGGCGCGGTAGACCACGCCCATGCCGCCGATGCCGAGGATCGCCTCGACGCGGAACCGCCCGGCCAGCACGGTGCCGGGCGGGAAGTCGGCATGGGCGTGGATGCCCGTCGCGGTGGCGTCGCTGCCGGGGTCGTGGCTGCTCATGTCGTGTCGCCGGCCTCGCGGGCGTGGGCATGCGCAGCGACGATGCCGCTCCATTGCGGCTGGCCCTCGTCGTCGCGGGCGCCGGCGAGCAGTTCGCTGGCGTGGCGCGCGGCGATCCACAAACTCGCGCGCTCGGCGAAGGCTTCGAGCAGTTCGAGGTCGAGCGTGGTGATTGCCGGGCCCGGACGCGTGCGGTCGGCATAGACCGCGCCGAGCGCGTGCTCGCCGTCCAGCAAGGGCAGGCAGACCAACGCGCTCAGGCCGGCGGCGACCACCGAGGCGCGCGAGGCCAGCCACGCTTCGCGGCCGACGTCGTTGGCGACCACGCTGCGGCGTTCACCCAGAGCACGCCGCACCGCGCCGACGCTGCCGGAGAACTCGCGCGCACCGAGCAGCGCCGGATCGAGCGCGAGGCTGGCGCGCACCGCGAATGTTTCACCGTCGCCGAGCAGGATGAAGCCGCGTTCGCACTGCGCCAGCTCCAGCACGCCGCGCAGGCTGGCGTCGAGCAGGTCGTCGAGCCGCTGCAGTCCGTCGAGGCGCGCGGTGTGCGCGGTGGCGACGGCGCGGCGCGCGCGCAAGCCGGATTCGCCGGCGGCAACCTCGGCGTCGCTCAGCGGCGCGAACTCGCAGTAGACGTCCCCCAGGCGCAGCCAGCAGGGCCGGTCAAGGATAGCCTCGGCGACGCGGCTACCTTCGACGAAGCTGCCGTTCTTGCTGTCGAGGTCGCGCAGCGTCCAGGCATCGCCTTGCGTGTGCAACTCGGCGTGCGCGCGCGAGATCGAGGGATGGTCGATCAGCAGCCCGCTATCGCCGGCACGACCGATCTGCAGCGCGCCGCCCGCCTCGAGCGCGCGGATGATCGCGGCTTGGTTGGGGGGGTAGGCGATCAGTCGCGCATGCATCGGGCCATGTTAGCTCGGCCCGATGCGGTGCGCCGGGCGGTTTTACTGCCCGTAGTCGCGCAGGTAGGCGATGCTGAATTTCAGCGTCGCGGCACCGGCGAGCAGTTCGCCGGCCTGGTTGTCGGCATCGCGGGTGGCGCGCCATTCGTCGGTGATGCCCTTGCCGGCGCGGGCGAGGGCACGCGCGCTGACCAAGTCGACGCCGGCGATCGCCTTGGCGTAGTCGTGGTTGGCGACGGCCGTCTCGATCGCATCGAGTTGCGCCGAGAACGGCGGCTGCTCGCTGGCCGGCAGGGTGGCTACGCGGGCGCGCAGGGCCGCGATCTTCTCGGCGACCACGACCCCGGTCTTGCGCAGGTCGGTCACCACCAGGAACTGCGAGAAACCGCCGTAGCGGCTACGTGCACGCACGCTGCCTTGCGCGATTTCCTCGGTGGTGTCGCGGAACTTGCCGCCCACCGGCGCCTTCAACACGCGGTAGTTGCTGCCGATCGAGTAGCTCAGCGCGTACGTGTGCAACTCGAAGCGGCCGGTACGACGGAAGCGCAGGCCGCCGGTCGCCGGTGGCTCGATCGTGATCAGCAGCGGTAGTGCCGAGTCCAGCCGGGTCAGTTGCAGGTCGGGCAGGCGCGACAGCAGGGCGGGGTCGTTGATGTTCACCAGCCTGGCGCTGAGGCCGAGGCTGGCGGGGCTCAGGTTGCTGGCGTCGTCGAAGGTCAGGGTCAGCTCGGCGAGGGGCTTGGCGGGATTGCCGATCTGGGCGATGGCCACGTTGCCGGCGGCCTTCACCGTGACCGGCAAGCTTTGCGCCGCTGCGACATGTGATCCGGACAACAGCGCCAAGACGAGCAGCAATCGCGAAAAGACAGCGCGCTTCACTCCGTACCTCCGACCCCTCGCGGGGAGATGGCTGCCAGCCGGGCCCGCAAAAAGGGGGCAGAGGCAGAACTATTGCCAGATTATGTCCTTTTCCGTGAAATGTATGTAGGGGGTTTCCGCCGTTGGTCGCCCGTACAGCCACGCTTGGGGGATTTCCCCCGTCGCCGCTGGGGGCTCTCCCGGATGTGTCCGGCGCGGGGCAGGTCGAATACTTCGGATATACCCCGCGACCTGCGGGACTCCACAGGGGAGAAACCGCCATGTCGTTGTCCGCTTCCACCCAGCGCCGAACCATCCGTATTTCCGCGATCGCCGCCGGCCTGCTGGCAAGTGGTGTCGTGCTCGCCGATGCCCACCTTGACCCGCAGCTGGTGCAGAAGCTGGCCACAACCCTCCCGGCCAGTGAGCTGCAGATCGTGGTCAGTTACAAGCAGTCCGGTCCGGTCACTGCGGGCCAGGTGGCAGCGATGAAGGTGCTGGGCATCACCAAAGGCATCACCATGCGCAAGCTGCCGATCGCCGGCGCGCTGGCGACGCCGGCAGAGGTGCAGGCGCTGGCCAAGCGCACGGACGTCGCCTCGATCTACTGGAATGCGCCGCTGCGCTACTCCAACGCGGAGGCGCGCAAGCTCTCCGGCGCCGCGCGCACGGTCGAGAACCCGGGCGACTACGGCCGCGCGATCCCGTTCAGCGGCGCCGGCGTGACCGTCGTGGTCAACGATTCGGGCATCGACGCCACCCATCTGGACCTGCAGTACGGCAACCATGTCGTGCAGAACACCCAGGGCGTGACCAACCTCGCGGCGTGGGATTCGATGCTGCCGATCACCTATGTCGAAGGCGTGCCCAACACCGACTGGGGTTCCGGACACGGCACCCACGTCGCCGGCACCATCGGCGGCACCGGCGCGCGTTCCAACGGCCTGTATCGCGGTGTTGCGCCGGGCGCCAGCCTGGTCGGTTACGGCTCGGGCGCGGTGCTGCTGATCCTCGACGCGGTCGGCGGCCTCGACTATGCCGCCACCAACCAGTTCAGCTACCGCTACCCGATCCGCGTCACCAGCAATTCCTGGGGCAGCTCCGGCAAGTTCGATCCGCTGAACCCGGTCAACATCGCCACCTACGAGCTGTACAAGCGCGGCATCGTCAGCGTGTTCGCCGCCGGCAACGACGGCGCCGGCGAGGACACCCACAATCCCTACGCGCAGTCGCCGTGGGTGATCTCGGTCGGCGCCAGCGAGAAGGACGCCGTGCTGACCAGCTTCTCCTCGCGCGGCAAGCGCGGCGAGACCGGCACGTTCACGATGCCCGATGGCAAGTCGTGGACCTACATCAACGAGCCGACGATCGTCGCGCCCGGTGTCGACATCGTCTCCACCCGCGACCCGCTCGGCGCGCTGCCACCGCTTGCGGCCGATCTGGACGCGGCCACCATCGCCCCCGCGTACCTGCCGTTCTATACCACCATGAGCGGCACCTCGATGGCCACGCCGCATGTGGCCGGCATCATCGCGCTGATCCTCGAGGCGAATCCGAACCTGACCCCGGCCCAGGTCAAGGACCTGCTGAAGCGCACCGCCACCAACATGACCGGCAGGCTGCCGTGGGAAGCAGGCGCTGGCCATGTCAACGCCTACACCGCCGTGGCCCAAGCCGCCGGGCTGCGCAACGACTTCGGCGCTACCGTCAACTCGCTGCGCGCGTTCAACAGCAATGCGGTGCTGGTGGCAGGCGCCGCCCCGATCCCGTTCTCGATCCTCTTCTCGCCGGTCGGCACGGTTGAGAACAAGGCGTTCGAGGTGGGTCCCAAAGTCGCATGGGTTGCCGCGCGCGCGGTGGTCGATGCGAACACCGTAGCGATCGTGCTGACCGATCCCGACGGCAATCGTTACGGCTCGGCGATCGCGTTGCCCGTGATCGGCGACACCATCGTCGCCGGCGCTCCCGGCAAGGCCGGCACGTGGCATATCACCGTGCGCGGCATCGGCTCGGTGTCCGGCACGGCGGTCGATCCGCTCAAGGTCACCAACGGCTACGCCGCGCCGGGGTACGTCGATGGCGAGATCAGCTTCCTCAACAGCGGTGGCTATACCGGCATGAACGATGTCGCCACCCATCCGGCGCGGCAGGCGATCGAATTTGCGGTCGCCAATCGCCTGGTCGACGGCTATTCGGACAGCCAGTTCCGTCCGGACCAGGTGCTCAAGCGCAGCGAGCTCGCCCAGTACCTGCTGATGGGACAGAGCGTGCGCCAGTACCTTCCGTTCAACGGCAAGCCGAGCTTCACCGACGTGAGCACCGGAACCGCGGCTTATGCCTACGCGGAATCGGCGGTGGCCCGCGGCGGTGCGCTGCGCGACCTGAGCCAGAGGCAGCTGGGCGTGATGGGGCTGCTCAACGGCAAGTTCTACCCGAACGACAACGTCACCCGCGTCAGCCTCGCGTATTCGCTGGTACAGAGCGCGGCGTTGCAGGCCGAGGCCATTGCGTTCAGCGGCCCGCTGACCGCGTTCTACGACGGCAAGCGCATTCCGGTGGAAGACGTTGCGTCCATCGCCGCCAGCCTTCGCGGCTATGTGCAACTGGCACTCGACCGGGGCCTGATCAACGCCCGCTTCACGGTGACGCAGGGTCCGGACGACCTGGCGCCGACCCTGCATGCGTACTTCGATCCAACCAAGACCGTAACCCGGTCCAGCTTTGCCGTCGCCGCCGGTCGCTACCTGACTTACTACCAGAGCGCCGAGGACTGAGCGCTTAGCAGGCGGGAAGCCTGAAGCGGCCCGGGAAACCGGGCCGCTTTTTTATCCGGGTGGAGTCGTATCGGCGACAACCCTCGGCCGCGTCGCCATCCGCATCGGGCGAAACGTCAGCGGGACTGGGTCAACAACGGATACGGATTGATCGCCGTGCCCTGCCACCAGTGCTTCTCCGGGCCGAGCACGAAGATCGCGAAATGCAGGTGCGGCCCGGAGGGATCGGCGTTGCCGGTGCTGCCGACATAGCCGATCACCTCGCCGCGTTTGAGCTGCTTGCCTTCGACAAGCCCGGGCGCGTAGCGATCCAGGTGGGCGTAGTAACAGGCATACGTCGCGGCCGGATCGAATTCGTAGATCGTCAGTCCACCCTGCTTGCTGGTGAACAGTTTCTCGACCTTGCCGTCGACCGCCGCCAGTACCGGCGTGCCGCGCGCGGCCATGATGTCGAGCGCCTCGTGCCGGCGTTCGCCGCCGCGGGCCTGGTTGAAGGTGTCGGTCAGCTGAGTGGCGCTGATGCCGGCAACGGGAAGCAACAGGCTGCCGGCGGTTGCCGTCGTCGTTAATGGCGCGGGAACGACGACGGCTGCTGGCGCAACGGCGGTCGGAGTCGCCGGAAGCGGCGTCGGGGCGCGCGATGGCGACACGGTTTGCGTCGGCGCAACGGCCACGGTCGTAGATATCGTGGCGTGGCTGGTAACAGGCGCCGGACATTCCCGCGACACCAGGAAATACACGACGTTGGCGCCGACCAGCAGGCCCGCGACAAACAGCAGCAGTCCCTTCATGCGCGCCTCACTCCTGCAACATCGCGCGCATGCCCGGCGCGACTGCCTGCGCCAGCGCTTGCGCATCCCAGTTGGTCAGGCGGATGCAGCCGTGTGATTGGGTCTTGCCGATCTTCGATGGTTCCGGCGTGCCGTGGATACCGTAATGCTCCTTCGAAAGGTCCACCCAGACCACGCCGACCGGATTGTTCGGCCCGGCGGCGATCGTCGCCTTCGAATGCTTCGGGTCCGCGTCCCAGAACAGCGCGGGGTTGTAATGGAACGTCGGGTCCTTCGCCACGCCCTTGATCGTCCAGTCGCCGATCGGCAACGGATCGTGGTCGCTGCCGGTGGTGGCGGGAAATTGCGCAAACGTCTTGCCACCGGCATCGACCAGGCTGACGGTGGAGTCGGACTTGTCGACCACCACTTCGCTGGCCTTGGGCAACATGGCTGCATCGATCACGTTCGGCACCACGATCTGCTCGCCGGATTTGCTCAGGTCCTTGCCCGGGTTGAGCCGCTGCAGCAGGCGCGGGCTGGAATGGAATTTCTCACCGAGCGTCTCGGCCGCCGAGGTGTAGCCGAGCGACGCGAGTTTCGATTTCTCGATCATGTCGGTCGGTATTGCCACGAACGGGCCGGCGACGTCGACGTCCATCAGTGTGTAAGTGATCAAGCCCGGTGCAGGATCGCGCTTGAGCGCTTCCCAGGTTGCGGCGTCGAGTTCTCCGCTGGCTGGCAGGCCGTTGCTGGCCTGGAAGCCGGCGATCGCCTTGCGCGTGTTGGAGCCGGACGCACCGTCGATTTCGCCGGGCGAGAAATGCGCGCGGTCGAGCAGTACCTGCGCGCGCAATACCGGGTTGGCGTCGTCGTTGCCGCCATTGGCTGCGGGATCGACCTGTTCGACATTAGGCTGGGCGTTCTGCGCAACCGCGGCTGCGGTCGACAGGAGCACTGCGGCAATGGTGGTGGCGATACGGCTTGATCGGAGCATCTTCTGCATCGTTCGGGCCTTGATTGGCGGGACGACGGGATGCTGCGTGATCTCACCGCGCAGTGATGTGAACGCGGGTGGCGCCAGGTTTAGCTGCGGTTGCGGATGCAGCGCAGTCGAGCAAGCGCGAATGCGCCAGCCAGTCGCGGTCGGGGTAATAGGCGAACAGCAATTGTCCCTGCTTGAGGCTGTCGATCACGGCGTGCGCCACCTGCGTCCGCAACGCCGGGCATCCCAAACTGCGTCCGAGCCGGCCCTGCTTCAGCGCCTGTAGCGGATCCACATACCACGCCCCGTGCATCACCAGCGCGCGGTCGCGGGCGCGGTCGTTGACACCCGGTTCGAGGCCATCCATGCGCAACGAGTAGCCGTTGTCGCCGTCATAGGTCTCGGCAGTGCGGAACAGTCCCAGGCTCGACTGCAGGCTGCCATCGCGATTGGAAAAATGGGTCGCGAAGTTCTCGCCGCTGTTCCTGCCGTGCGCAACGTGCTCGCTATACAGCAGGCGCGGCTGTTGCAAGTCGAAAACCCATAGCCGTTGTTCGGTGGACGGCCGCGAATAGTCGATGACGGCAAGCCGCGCTCCCGCCGCAGCGCCGCGGCTGATCGCGCAGCCACGTGCCTGCAGCGCCAATGCCAGCACGGCCGGATCAGCGGCGGGCGCAGCCGCGAACAATGCCGCCAGCAACGGCGCAGGGGCAGTGGATGGCGGCGGCGCGGTGCGTGCGGCGGCAGGCTCATCGGGCCGCGGCGGCGAGTCCGAGGTGCAGCCGGAAACGGCCACCAACATGACTGCAAGTGTTGCAAACGGGAAACGACGCGAGCTCACCCAGCCAGCATATCGCAGGTCGCATGGACGAAATTGGGCAGCACTACGCACCTTGGTGTGAATCGTTCCGGGGCAAGCCGGATCGCGGCTGAACAGCGCGAGCGCGGGCACTTCCGGCGTGGTGGCAGGGGCGCATCATCGCTTCATCTCCACGTGCCGTGGCCGCGACAGGAGCCTGCGATGAAAATCCTATTACCGATTCTCGCTGTTGCCATGCTGACGCTTGCATCCTGCGCCAGCACGCCTTCGATGAGCGACAACGAGCGGCTTGCGCTGTACCGTGCGCATGCCGGTGCGCCGGTGTCGAGCCTTCGATATTTCGGCCGCTTCAACAGCTGGTCCGACATCGGCGACCGCGCGCTCGCGATCTGGACCAAGCCCAACGAAGCGTGGCTGCTCGAGCTGTCCGGGCCATGCAACGGTCTCGAATTCACCCCGGTGATCGGGCTGACGTCGCAGACCGGGCAGGTCTACGCACGCTTCGACAGCGTGCTGGTGCGCAATGGCGGTGTCGCCGATTTTCCCTGCAGGATCGAGACGATCCGCCCGATCGACGTGAAGGCGATCAGGCAGGCCGAGCGTCTCGCCCGCACTCAGGCTTCCGGTGGCACGTAACCTTCGGGCAAACAGGAAAAGTCGCGGTATCACCAGGTCAGCATATCGCGGATCAGTCGTAGCGCCCTGCCACGAAGGTCTCGCCCCCGATGTAGTTCAGTACAACTGCCGTGGGTTGGCCGGTCTCCACATGACGCTTGTGCGCGAGCGCGTCGGCCCCCTTGAGGGCCCAGAAGCGGCTGGAGAAGATGTCTTCGATCCTGTCGCCATCGGACACAAGCCAGCCTACTAGCGAGGGCGAAACGGTGAACAGTGCGGTGTCCATGGGCAATCCTCTTGGGGAGTTGCTGGCAGGGCCACTGTCTCCCTTGTGGCTGCGGACGCATGCGGAGACGACCTTGCGTTGCCAGCGAGGACAGGGTGGTCTTCCTCCTGGGCCGTCGCAGTCGGTCAATGGCGCGATGGCCTGTAGGGAAAACCTTACGGCTTGCACAAATTTGGCACAGAGATCGCGTCGTTCGGCCGTCGCGGTGTTGCGGCGCTGCTTCGGCGAAGACAACGCGAACGTCTTTACCTATAAAGGCAAGCCTGTGGCGCGGCGTTCGACGAAGGCGCGGAAGTCGGCGCTGGAACGCGCCGGATCGAGCGTCCAACCTCGCGGCGGATCACCTGCGCGGACGGCGTGCCGGATCGACGACATGTTTGCGACACGCATGAAAAACCCGCAACAAGTGCGGGCTTCGTAACGCCTTGAAACCAATGGTGGCCGGGGACGGAATCGAACCGCCGACACGGGGATTTTCAATCCCCTGCTCTACCAACTGAGCTACCCGGCCGAAAGCAAACGTCCGGGCGGTGGCCTGGATGCCGCGAAAAATCCGCATTGGCGAGGAGCGCGATGATACGGAGACGGCGCGTGCCCGGCAAGCCGGATGTAGGCTGAATGGTATTCGGATCGATCTGTTGCGGCGCCCGGGGGCGGCGCAAGATGGCAATGCCTCCTGGTTATTGAGGAACCTCTCCATGAGCAGACTGCTTTGTCTTGCCCTGGTGGCATCGTTCTCGCTTGCGGCATGCACGTCTTCCGGCGGGATGCACGACCCCGAGCGGTTGGCGCTGTACAGGTCCCACGCCGGCCTGCCAGTGCGTGATATCCGCTATTACAACCCGATAAGCTGGGAAAAGATCGATGGCCGGCACCTGCTGCTGACGATGCGTCCCAGCGAAGTCTGGCTGATACGTCTATCAGGTCCATGCCTGGAGTGGGGCGGCGGCGCGCCGGCGATCACCATCAGCTCGCGGCTCGGACGTGTGAGCAGCAGTTTCGATACTGTCAGTACTGTCGACCCACCGATCAGTTGCCGGATCGAAGAAATCCGTCCGTTGGATATCGCTGCGGTACGCGACAGTCAGCGGCAAGCTGCCGGTTGATCCGCCACCGCGAAGCAAGTCCTACGCGTCGGGCGCCACATAGCCTTCGGGCTTGTCGGCACCGCCGGCGAACAGGAACTTCTGCATTTCGCCTTCGAGGAAGACGCGGTGCTTGGGATCCAGCGGCGACAGCCGGTTTTCGTTGATCAGCATGGTCTGGTGCGCCAGCCACGCCATCCAGCCGGCCTTGCCGATGTGCGCGAACACGCGCTTGCCGAGCTCGCCCGGCCACGGTACGTAGTCGAGGCCTTCGGTCTCGCGTTGTTCGTATTCACAGAACACGCTGCGCGCCATGGTCAGTCCTCGAGCGGTTTGCCCGCTTCCAGCAATTTGCGTATCGGTGCCGGGATGCCGAGCGCGCGCAACTCCTCGCGCGCAACCCAGCGCAGATCGTCATTGTCCGCCACCTGCGACCGCAGTGCCACGTCGCGCCAGCGCAGCGGCTGGATCTGCAGGTGATAGTGGGTAAAGCCATGCGCGATCACGGCGAGTGGTGACGCCCGGTCGTAATCGCCAGCGACATGCGCGTCGAACCAGCGGCGCGCGCCGTCGTGATCGGCGGCCTCTGGCAATGACCATAACGACGCCCAGATGCCGGCCGGCGGACGCCGTTGCAGCAGCACGTTGCCATCGCGATCCTCGGCCCAGAGCATGATCGCCTTGCGTTCCGGCAGCGGCTTGCCGGGCTTCGGCGTCGGCAACTCGGCCACGCGCCCCTCGCGCAAGGCGACGCAACCGGATTGCAACGGGCACAGCACGCAGGCCGGATCATGGCGCGTGCACAGGGTTGCGCCGAAATCCATCTGCGCCTGGGCGTAGTCGGCGAGCCGGGCGTCGGGCAGATGTTGCTCGGCCAGCGTCCATAAACGTTTTTCGATTGCAGGCAATCCAGGCCAGCCGTCGATGCCGTGCCAGCGCGCCAGCACGCGCTTGACGTTGCCATCGAGGATTGGAAAGCGCTCGCCCCAGGCCTGCGCCAGGATCGCGCCGGCAGTGCTGCGACCGATGCCGGGCAGCGCCATCAATGCGTCGAGATCGCACGGCAGCTCGCCGTCGTGCACTTCGACGCAGCGTTTCGCGGCCGCATGCAGGTTGCTGGCGCGGGCGTAGTAGCCAAGGCCGGACCACAGCGCAAGCACCTCGTCGAGCGGCGCTGCGGCGAGCGCTGCGATGTCGGGCAATGCCGCGACGAAGCGCTCGAAATACGGGATCACCACCTGCACCTGGGTCTGCTGCAGCATCACTTCCGACAGCCACACCCGGTACGGCGTGCGCGGATGTTGCCAGGGCAGGTCGTGGCGGCCGCAGATGTCGAACCACGCCAGCAATCGCAAAGAGAAATCGTCGCTGTCAGCGATGCTCATGGCTGCGCGTCGTCATCCGGGAGTGCAGGGTCATCGAGCATGGGGTCATCGAGCGTGATCTCGACGCCTTCCAGTTGCGCGCCGGAGATCTCCAGCCGCGGCGTGGTGACGTGGCCGTCGAGCGGCGGCAGCGGCGACGCAGGGTCGGCATTGATCCAGGCGATCAGATCCGGCGTGCGGAAACGGCCGTCGAAGAACGTGGCGTCGCGTTGCAGATGCAGCGTGGCGACTTCCGAGAGGTCCGGCTTGCCGATGTAACGAAGCGCGAACGGCAATGCGGAAGTCGATTGCCCGATCGGCGCGGGCAGCGCCGGCCAGGTTTCGGGCCATTGCGCGAGGCGGCCGTCGAGTTGCAACACCAGCCTTCGCCCCAACGCGAGCGCGCCGCGGGCATCGAATGTGGGAATCGGGCCTTGTCCGCGCAATGCGACGCCGACCGGCGCCAATGTCCATGTTGCCGCGTCGAAATGCAGCGGGCCGTGCAGGCCAAGCGTGAATGGCAGCGTGGTCTTGCCCGATTCGAAGCGCGCGGCCATGCCCAGACGCGCCGGGGTGATGCGCAAATCGTCCTTGCCCAGTTGCAGCGGGCCGGATAGCGCGACGGTCGCGGGCAGCTGCCAGCTACCACGCTCTATGGTGATACGGCCGTGGGCGGCGAAACCGGTGGCGGTGTCGGAAGCCAATGCCGACGGTCGCGACATCGCGACCGCGAGATCGACCGGGATCGTCAACGGCGGATCGAGATAGCGTGCGAGCAAGCGTGCCTGCGCCGGCCGGTCCGGATACAGCGACGGCAGCTCGACGGTGATGCCGTCGATGCGCCAGTCGTTGTTGATGACGCTGCCGTTGCTGATATGCAGGCCGTCGGTCAGGGTCGGGATGCGCCGCGCGGACGGTGGGCGTTTGGCGACCCAGCGCTGATACGCCGGCAGATCGAATTGCGGTGCGTCGAGTTCGATGCGCTGCACGGTGAGGTCGCCGCCGCGCGCGCGAATCGTCGACCACGGTAGCGACAGGTAGATGCGCTTGGCCTGCAGCAAAGGCGTCGCGCCGCGCTCGCGCGCGACCACGTCGCGCAGCACCAGCATCGGCGTGCCGCGCAACCGGTATTCGCCGATGCCCGAGGCCGTGATTTCCAGACCCAGCGCGTTGCCGACGCGATCGAGGAGTAAACCGGTGACGCGTTCGGGTTGCAGCGCCACCCGCAGCAATAACGCCAGTAGCAAGAGCAACGCGATGACGCCGGCGACCAGCGCGATGCGCCTGTGGCTCATGCGCGCGCCGGCGCCTTACGCGCCGAGCGCCTCCGGCAGCAATGCATCGACGAAGGCTTGTGCGTCGAACACGCGCAGGTCTTCGGCGCGTTCGCCGATACCGGCGAAACGGATCGGGATGCCGAACTCGCGCGCCAGTGCGAACACCACGCCACCTTTCGCGGTGCCGTCGAGCTTGGTCACCACCAGGCCGGTGACACCGACCGCGGCATGGAACTGGCGCAGTTGCGACAGCGCGTTCTGGCCGGTGGTGCCGTCGATCACCATCAGCACTTCATGCGGCGCGCTCGGATCGAGCTTGCCGAGCACGCGACGGATCTTGCCGAGCTCGGCCATCAACCCCTGCTGCGTGTGCAGGCGGCCAGCGGTATCGGCGATCAGCACCTCGATGCCGCGCGCCTGCGCCGCCTGCAATGCATCGAACGCCACCGATGCGGCGTCGCCGCCCTTGCCCAGTGTGTTCTGGCCTTGCGCGACGACCGGCACGCCATTGCGCTCGCCCCATGCCTGCAGTTGCGCGACCGCGGCGGCACGGAAGGTGTCGCCGGCGGCGAGCATCAGCGAGCGCTGTTCGTTCTTGAAACGCCACGCGAGCTTGCCGATGGTGGTGGTCTTGCCGACGCCGTTGACGCCGACGGTGAGGATCACGAACGGACGCGCCTGCGGATCGATCCGCAGCGGTTGCGCGACCGGTAGCAACATCGCGACCAGATCCGCGCGCAATGCCGCGAGCAGGGCGTTGGCGTCGGCGAACTCGCGCGCCTTCATGCGCTTGCGCAGGCTTGTGACGAGTTGCGTGGTGGCGGTGACACCGACGTCGGCGGTCAGCAACGCGGTTTCGATCTCGTCGAGCAGGTCGTCGTCGAGTTTTGGATTGCGCGAGAACAGGCCGCCGAGCCCGCGCGCGAAGCCACTGCCACGCAGGCGTTCGCGCCAGCCTTTCGTGCCGGGCGAGGCGGGCGAGTCCGACGCGCTGTCGGCAACTGTATTGATTGTCGTGGAGGCGCGATCGGCATCGGCTTGCGCCGCAGATGTGGGCGCACTGTCCGCAATGGGCGTGGGCGCCGGATCGGTGGCCATTTCGGGAGGTAAGGATGCTGTTGCTTCAGCCGGCGCGGCGGGAAAGGCGGCGGCCAGTTCCTCGATGCTGTAACGGGAACCGGCGGGCGCCGCAGCCGCATCGGGCTTCTTGCGGCGGAGAAAACTCACCATCATCGGGACCATCGCGCAGAATGGCGCGCATGGTAGCACCGCCTTCCGTGCAGACCCGATGAGCCGGCGCCGCGACAGCGCCGCGCCCGGGCATGTCCGCATCATCGGCGGACGATGGCGCGGCACGCGCCTGCCGGTGACGGATGCGCCCGGTTTGCGACCCAGCTCGGGCCGCGTGCGCGAGACGCTGTTCAACTGGTTGCAGCCGACGTTGCCGGGCGCGCGCGTGCTCGACCTGTTCGCCGGCAGTGGCGCGCTGGGGCTGGAATCGGTCTCGCGCGGCGCGCGCGAGGCGCTGCTGGTCGAGCGCGATCCGGGACTTGCCCAGTCGCTGCGACAGACAAGTGAGCGATTGCATGCGGGGGAGACGGTGCACATCGTGCAGGCCGATGCGTTGCAATGGTTGCGTGCGCCATTGCATGGCCGCTTCGACTTGGTCTTCCTCGACCCGCCGTTCGATTCCGGCCTGTGGCGCGAGGCGCTGGCGCTGTTGCCACCGTGGTTGGCAGACGCGGCCTGGCTGTATCTGGAATCGCCGATCGACGCCGATGCCGCGCCGGGGGCGGCCTGGTCGCTGCACCGCGAAGGCCGCACCCGCGAGGCGCGCTACGCGCTGTACCGGCGGGCCGTGCCGGCCGCTGCTACACTGGTGGCCGACTCCAACGCCCACGGCGCAGCGACGGAATGAGCGTGGCCCGCACCCGCATCGCGGTCTATCCCGGCACGTTCGATCCGATCACGAACGGTCACGTCGACCTCGTCGGCCGCGCTTCGCGGTTGTTCGAGCGGCTGATCGTCGGCGTCGCCGAAAGCCCGGGCAAGGGAACGGCGCTGTCGCTGTCGCTGCGGGTGGAGCTGGCGCGCGACGCGCTGGCCCGCTTCGGCAACGTCGAGGTGGTCGGCTTCAACGGCCTGCTGGCGCATTTCGTCGGCGAAGTCGGTGCTGGCGTGCTGCTGCGCGGCCTGCGCGCGGTGTCGGACTTCGAATACGAGTTCCAGCTGGCGAGCATGAATCGCCACCTGATTCCGGAAGTGGAAACGCTGTTCCTGACGCCGGCCGAACAATACGGTTTCATCTCTTCTTCGCTGGTGCGCGAAATCTCCCGTCTCGGCGGCGATGTTTCCGGTTTCGTGCCGCCGGCGGTGGCCAAAGCGCTGCAGGCCGAATGGCGGCGCACCGTTGCATGACACGTTTTCCGGGGGATTACCGATGAAGATGAGTACACGTTTTCTGCTGATTGCCTGCCTGGTGCTGCCGTTCGCGGCCTGCAAGAAGCAAGAGGCCCCGGTTGTGGCCGTGAAGGCGCCGTTGAGCGCGCCGACCACCGACGATCGCCAGGCATGGCTCGATTACCTGCAGGACGTCGTGCCGCGCAACATGGGGGGCATTACCAACCAGCCGTACGTGTACCTCTTGCCCGGTGAAAGCACGCCGGACTTCAAGGACCAGTACGACCGGCTGCTGGAAAAGGCCAAGGCCGACGTCGGCCGTGGCATCGTCGAGGGCAACCTGCTGGCCTACGGTGGTCCGGCCTCGGCGAAGATGGCCGACCTGGTGGTCGCGTCGTTCGACGGCATCGCTGCCGGTTCGATGAAGGGCGTCAAGGTGCTCTTCATCGGCAAGCCCGGGGACAGCGAGCGGGTCAAGGCTGCGGTCGCGCCGACCGGCGTCGACTACGTGTTCATCGAAGCGAAATAAACCACGATTGGCGGACGCCGGATACCGGCGTCCGCGGAGTTGCAATGTCGCTCAGGATCAACGAACTCTGCGTCAACTGCGACGTCTGCGAACCGGTCTGCCCGAACAAGGCCATCACGCAGGGCGAGTCCATCTATGTGATCGATCCGGCGCGCTGCACCGAGTGCGTCGGCCATTACGACGAGCCGCAATGCGTGGTGGTGTGTCCGGTGGAATGCATCGACCCGGATCCCGCGCATCCCGAAGACGCGCCCACCTTGCTGGCGAAACTGCGCCGGTTGCAGCAGGAGTCGGCGTGAGCGCACGCGTCATGCGCCAGTGGATATTCGTGGTCGGGCTGCTGCTGTCGTCTGCGGCGCTCGCACAGACCCGGCAGCCCCCGCCAGCGCATCCGCCAGGCGCGGTGATTGCCAGCGGCCACGCGCTTGCGACCGAGGCCGGGATGCAGATCCTGCGCGCTGGTGGCAATGCCTTCGATGCCGCGGTGGCGGTGTCGTCGACGCTGTCGGTGGTCGAGCCGATCAGTTCCGGCCTCGGCGGCGGCGGCTTCTTCCTGCTGCATGATGCGAAGTCGGGCAAGGACGTGTTCCTCGACGCGCGCGAGATCGCGCCGGAATCTGCGACGCCCGCGGCCTACCTCGACGGCAATGGCGACCTCGATCCGGACCGCGCGCAGAACGGGCCGTGGTCAGCCGGCATTCCGGGCCTGCCGGCGGCGCTGGTCGAACTGGCAGGCAAATACGGGAAGCTGCCACTGAAATCGACCTTGGCGCCGGCGATCCGGATCGCGCGCGACGGATTTCCGGTCTATGCGCGGCTGGAGAAGGGGTACGGCAGTCGCAGCAAGGTGATGGAACGTTATCCCGGCACGCGCGCGGTTTACCTGGCCGACGGCACGCCGCCGAAAGTCGGCGAGACAATGAGGCAGCCCGACCTGGCGCACACGCTGCAACTGCTCGCCGACAAGGGCTTCGACGGTTTCTATCGCGGCGATGTCGCGCAAAAGCTGCTGGCTGCAGTCAAGGCCGAAGGTGGTCGCTGGACTGCCGACGAACTCGCCGGCTACCAGGTGCGTGAACGCGCGCCGCTGAAGTTCAGATATCGCGGCTGGAACATTACTACTGCGCCGCCGCCCTCATCCGGCGGCGTGGCGCTGGCTGAAATGCTGCAGATCGCCGCCGGCTGGGACCTGCAGAAGCTCGATCCCGCCCATCGCGTGCACATCCTCGTCGAGGCGATGCGCCGCGCGTACCGCGACCGCACCATCTATCTGGGCGATCCGGATTTCGTGAATGTACCGGTCGCGCGCCTCACCAGCCCCGATTACGCCGCCGGTTTGCGCGCGACGATCCATCCGGACAAGGCGACGCCGAGCACCTTGCTGCCCGGACAACCGGCGCCGCTCGAGGACGACGAAACCACCCATTTCGCGATCATCGACGCCGAGGGCAACCGCGTCTCGGCAACGCAAACCGTGAATCTGCTCTACGGCTCGGGCCTGGTGGCGCCGGGCACCGGCGTGCTGCTCAACGACGAGATGGACGATTTCGCGCTCAAGCCGGGCACGCCGAATGCATTCGGGGTCATGGGTTTCGCGGCCAACGCGCCGAAGGCCGGCAAGCGCATGCTCAGTTCGATGTCACCGAGCTTCATGGAGTCGCCGGAGCAGGTGATCGCAATCGGCGCGCCCGGCGGCAGCCGCATCATCACCGAGGTGCTGCTTGGGATCCTCGGTTATGACGATGGCCTGACCGCGCAACAGGTCGCCGCGTTGCCGCGCTTCCACCACCAGTGGTTGCCGGACGTGATTTCGGCCGAGGCCGGCGCGCTCGACGCCGACACGGTCAGGGCATTGCAGGCAATGGGCCACATCGTCAATGCGGCCGAGCCGACCTGGGGCAACTTGCAGACGGTGGAATGGGACAGACGCAGCAACACCTTGTCCGGCGGCAGCGATCCGCGCAATCCGGTCGGCAAGGCCGAAGTACTCGACGCGCAACCGTAGCAGCGCAACCACGGAAATCCATCGATGGCCGACAACGACAAGAAATCGGTCGCGCATGTGGTGCCAGCCATCCTGACCGGCGCGGCGGCGCTGATCGCGGCGCTGACCACGGTCTACATCAATGTGCGCGGCGACAAATCACCGCAGGGATCGCCGGTGGCAACAACGGCTACAACCACGCCGCATACCAACGCGTCGGCATCGGCCAGGTTGCGCCTTCAGGTCGACCGCATCGCTGTGCAGCACGACGGTTCGATCGGGACGACAGACTGGCGCTTCGCGGTTGCGGCCGATGGTCAGCCGCTGTTCGTGTTCCGGCAGGACGACCTGGATGAAACCGGCGGACGCAACGTCGCGCTGCCGACGGATGCCGCCGGCAACGTCCAGCTTGCCGCCGGCAAGTCCGTAAACATCAGCATCGAAGGCTGGCGCGGCAGCCGCCTGCGCCTGGCGCAGGGCGAGCCGGACATTCGCGGTAAAGGCGTGCTGTCGGCGACCGGCGAAGCGGCATCGATCAAGGTTCAGGCCGACCAGCCAGATGCCGGCGCCTTCGTGTTCTATTTCTCCGCCGCGCGCGTCGACGACACGCATTAGCCGATTGCACCGGCTTAACGGGCCGCGGCGTTAGAATCAGGCGATGAAACTCTGGTCCATCCTCGGCAATTCGCAGAAGCTCGACGGCGGCGCGATGTTCGGCAACGCGCCGCGGGCGATGTGGGCGAACTGGCTGACGCCGGATGAGCACAATCGCATCCCGCTCGCCTGCCGGGCACTGCTCGCCAGTCCGCTCAACGGCAAGACGGTGTTGTTCGAAACCGGCATCGGTGCGTTCTTCGAGCCGAAACTGCGCGAGCGTTATGGCGTGGTCGAGGAACGCCACGTGCTGCTGGAGTCGCTGCACGCGGCCGGCTTCGAGCAAGAGGACATCGATGTCGTGGTGCTGTCGCATCTCCACTTCGACCATGCCGGTGGCCTGCTTGCGGCATGGACGGAGGGCAGGGCGCCGGAACTGCTGTTTCCCAATGCGACTTATCTTGTGAGCGAGTCGAGCTGGGATCGCGCGACCCATCCGCATCCGCGCGACCGTGCCAGCTTCATCGCTGAATTGCCGGCATTGCTCGAGCAAAGCGGACGCCTTGAAATCGTCGATGGCGTGCATTCCGACGCGCTCGGCAAAGCCGTGCGCTTCCACTACAGCCATGGCCATACGCCGGGCCTGATGCTGGCCGAGATCGTCGGCCCCGAACATGTACACGGTGATGACCATGGCGGCGTCGTGTTCTGCGCCGACCTCATTCCCGGGCGGCCGTGGGTGCACGTGCCGATCACCATGGGCTACGACCGCAACGCCGAGTTGCTGATCGACGAGAAGCGCGAGTTCCTCGAGGACAAGCTGGCGCGCAACGTGCATCTGTTCTTCACCCACGATCCCGGTTGTGCGCTGGCGCAGGTGACGCGCGATGGCAAAGGCAAGTTCGGCACTTCGCATGAGGTGGCGGAGCTGCACGCCCGGGCCTTGCCTGCATGAGACGTTGGTGGTGCGCCGCCGCGTTGCTTGTCTTCGCCGGCAGCGCATTGGCGCAGGACGAATCGATCGACGCGCCGCAGCCGGACAAGTCGGTGCGCGATGCCGAGTTCGGCGTGGTCGCGCGACATTTCGGCCTTGAACGCCAAGTTGAAATGTACCAGTGGCGCCCAGTGGGACAGGGTCCCGCCACGGCATGGAGCGCGCAGCCGTTCGATTCCACGGGTTTCCCGCCCGGACACGCGAATCCCCCGTTTCCGCTGCACGGCCGGAGGTGGTTGGCCAGGTCGGTCAGCATCGACGACAAGCCGCTGGATGCCGAAGTGATCGCCAGCCTCGGCCAATGGCGTGATTTCCGCCCGAGTTTCGCCGCGCTGCCCGGCAACCTGGCCGCAACCTTCCAGCCGGAAGGTGACGGCCTCGGCAGCGCCGAGAATCCACTTGATCCCCAGATCGGCGACCTGCGCATCCGCTGGCGTGAGTTGATCCTGCCGCCGCTGCAGGGGCGGATCGCCTTGCGGGGTGGTCGCTGGCGCCTGCTGGCCGGGAAGCCGGCGACGGCGTCCGCGCCGGATGCATCGGACACTGCAGTTGACACCGCGAGACCGCGGCGCGCGCCGTGGCTGTTCGGAAGCGGCGTGGTGGTAGTGCTACTGGCCGCGATCGCCGCACGCCGCCGACGCCGCGAATCGTTGAAACAATCCGGGGAGTAGTGGAATGCCGAAGATCACCTTGTTGTTCGCGTCGCTGCACGCATTGTTGTTGCTGGCGCTGATCGTTCCGATCTCGCGCCATCGACATCAACACAAGATCGGCCTCGGCGATGGCGGCGATGTCGTGCTCGCGCGCAAGATCCGGGCGCACGCCAACTTCATCGAGTTCGTGCCGATCGCGTTGCTGTTGCTGGCGCTGCTCGAACTCGGCGGGTTGCCGGCGGCGTGGCTCTGGGGTTTCGGCGCGCTGCTGTTGCTGGCGCGGGTGATGCATGCAGTCGGCTTGTCGCGCCACGCCGGTTATTCGCTGGGCCGCTTCTGGGGCACGGCGCTCACCATGCTGGTGTTGCTGGCGATGGCGCTCGCTGGCCTGTGGCTGGCTTTAGTGCAGCTCCTACAGGTATGGCAACGATAAAGACCTGGGTTTTCCCGGCCTTTATCGTTGCTAAGGCAGCGCGACTACGCCGCGGCAGCCTGCCGCAGGCGCGGGCCTTCCAGCAGCGAACGCTTGACCAGTGCGATCATCAACTCGAGCTCGTCGGTGCCGACCGCGAAGTGCGGGGTGAAGCGCAGCGAATTCTCGCCGCCATGGATCACGCCCAGGCCGCGTTCGCGCAGCCACTCTTCGGTCGAGCCGACGCCATAGCCCTTGAACTGCGGCGCCAGTTCGCACGAGAACAGCAGGCCGGTGCCCTGGACCTTGGTGATCATGCCGCCGAGTTCGGCCTTGAGCTTTTCCAGCTTTGCGATGGCCTCGGCGCCGCGTTCACGGATGTTTGCGCGCAGCTGCGGGGTGAGTTGCACCAGCACCGCGCAGGCGACGTCGAGCGCACGCGGATTGGTGGTCATGGTGTTGCCATACACGCCCTTGCGGTACTGGCCGGCGGCACGTTCGGTCACGGCCAGCACCGACAGCGGATATTGCGCGGCGTTGAGCGCCTTGGAGTAGGTTTCCATGTCTGGCGCCTCCAGGCCCTCGAAGCCCGGATAGTCGACCACCGACAGCACGCCGTGCGCACGCAGGCCAGCCTGGATCGAGTCGACCAGCAGCAGCGAACCGTGCGCCTTGGTCAGTTCACGCGCGGCGGCATAGAACGCCGGCGGCACCGCACGCCCCGGATCGCCTTCGCCCATCACCGGCTCCAGGAACATCGCCTCGATGAACCAGCCATTGGCATCGGCATCGCTGAAGATATTCTTCAGCGCATCGATGTCATAGGGCTCGACCGTGATCACGCTGTCCTCGCCGCGGAAGCTGGCCAGGTGCTGCACGTAGGTCTTGCGCGAGGAGTCCGAATACAGCGCCGGGCGCTCGGTGCGACCGTGGAAGCTGCCCTTGACCACCACCCGCTTGATCGGTCGGCCGGCGTACCTGGCGCCGGGGTCGGTCATCAGCTTGCTGTTGACGTCGGCGATGCGTGCGGCCAGCGACACCGATTCGGAGCCCGAATTCAGGCACAGGAACTTGGCGTAAGGGCAGCCGCCACGCGTATGCCCGATCTCGGCACGCAGCGCGCGATCGAAACGCAGCTGCGACAGGTTCGGGGTCATGATGTTGGCCATCACCTGCGGTTTGGCCATCGCCTCGATCACCGCCTTCGGCGTATGGCCGAGGCCGAGCATGCCGTAGCCGCCGGAGTCGTGCAGCACCGCGCCGTTGAGGGTCACGACCCACGGCCCGCGCGCGGCCAGCGCGACGTACGGGTTGATGGTGTCGTCGGAGTAGAAGTTGACGTAGCCGCCCTGCACGACGTGCGCCTGCTCGGCCTCGTCCAGATCGAGCAATTCCGGGAACTCGCCGCGAACGCGCGCATATTCCGCGGCGGCGGCGTCGACCGCCTCGATCAGGTCCGGATGCGTCGCCGCGAACTTCAGCAGCGTGGCGTCGTCGAGACCGGTGGTGCGGCGTGCGCCTTTGTGCGCGCGCAGCGGGGCGAGTGTGTCGAGCAGTGCATGCTGATTCATGGCAGTGGCGCCTCCCTCAAGCGGAAAACAAAATGCGCGGCGAATGCTCATGACATCAATCCTCATGACATCGGCCGCGCATCGCCGTTTTCCAGTGATATCAAGTGTTTGCGAGATTTTATCATGCGGGTTTCAGCGCCGTAACCCCCACGCCTGCGGAGCCTGCAGAATCGTGGCTCGCTACAATGCGCGCCCCTAAGTGTCTGTTCGTCTTGAGGATTGCTGTTTTTGAAGCGAGCCGACTTCCACTACACCTTGCCCGAGGCGCTCATCGCCCAGGCGCCGCTGCCGGAGCGCTCGGCGAGCCGGCTGCTGGTGGTGCCATCGGGGGATGCGCCATTCGCCGATCGCGGCGTCAGGGAACTTCCGCAGCTGCTGCAACCCGGCGACCTGCTGGTGTTCAACGACACCCGGGTGATTCCCGCGCGGTTGTTCGGCACCAAGGCGACCGGTGGACGCGTCGAGATCCTGATCGAGCGGCTGCTGCCGGGTAACGAGGCGCGGGCGCAGATCGGCGCCAGCAAGTCGCCGAAGCCCGGCAGCCGGATTTTGCTGGATACGGCTGCACTCGATGCCGGTGGCGAGGCGGAGGTGCTCGGCCGCGATGGCGAGTTCTACCACCTGCGCTTCCACGTGCCGGAACCGCTGGAGGCATGGCTGCTGCACGCCGGGCGTCTGCCGCTGCCGCCGTACATCAAGCGTGAGCCGGGCAGCGACGACGACGAGCGCTACCAGACCGTGTTCGCACGCGAGATCGGCGCGGTCGCCGCGCCGACCGCCGGCCTGCATTTCGACGAAACGTTGCTGGATGCGCTGCGCGCGCTCGGCGTGGAATTCGGCCACGTCACGTTGCACGTTGGCGCCGGCACCTTCCAGCCAGTGCGGGTCGACGAGCTGCGCGAGCACCGGATGCACAGCGAATGGTTGAATGTCGGCGCGGAGCTGGTCGAGAAGGTCCGGCGTACGCGTGCCAACGGCGGCCGTGTGGTTGCAGTCGGCACCACCGTCGTGCGCGCACTGGAAAGCGCCATGCGTTTGAATGAAGCCGGCGATGACGAATTGCAGCCATTCGCCGGCGAGACCGCGATCTTCATCCTGCCCGGCTACCGCATCCGCAGCGTCGATGCGCTGCTGACCAACTTCCATCTGCCGGAAAGCACGCTGCTGATGCTGGTATCGGCCTTCGCCGGCAAGGAACGGATCATGGCGGCGTACCAACACGCGATCCGCGAGCGTTATCGGTTCTTTTCCTATGGCGATGCGATGTTGCTGTTTCCGCAGGCGGAGCAGCACGCATGAGCAGGATGCAGTTCGAACTGCTCGGCAACGACGGCGCCGCACGCCGCGGCCGCCTGACCTTTCCGCGCGGCACGGTGGAAACGCCGGCGTTCATGCCGGTCGGTACCTACGGGTCGGTCAAAGGCGTGCTGCCGGAACAGATCCGCGCGCTCGGTGCGCAGATCATCCTGGGCAATACCTTTCATCTGTATCTCCGGCCCGGGCTGGAAGTGATCCAGGCGCACGGCGGCCTGCACGGCTTCACCCGCTGGGATGGTCCGATCCTCACTGACTCCGGCGGCTTCCAGGTGTTCTCGCTGGCACACCGGCGCAAGATCACCGAGGCCGGCGTGACGTTTGCTGCACCCACCGACGGCTCGACCGTGTTCCTCGGCCCCGAGGAGAGCATGCACATCCAGCGCGTGCTTGATTCTGACATCGTGATGATCTTCGACGAGTGCACGCCGTACCCCGCGACGATCGATGTCGCGCGCCAGTCGATGGAACTGTCGTTGCGCTGGGCCGAACGCAGCAAGCGCGCCCACGCGGGCAACGACGCGGCCTTGTTCGGCATCATCCAGGGTGGCGTGCATCACGACTTGCGCCACGAATC
>DASZZT010000186.1:0-20139 GCA_035543275.1 Luteimonas sp.
GCACGCCATTGCAGCGTGGCGCTGCCCCGCGTGGCGCTGCGCCCGATGGAAAGGCTCGGGACCTGGAGATTCATTTCTCCCGTAAGCTCAAGCGGGGCGAGCTTTGGCACCAGATCCAGTGCCGCAGCCGGCAAGCTGATGTTGGCATTCGCAAGTTCGATCCGCGACCAGAAAATCGTCACGTCAAAGGGCCGGGTTCCCGGGTCGAGCTCGACCTCGTAGGCGAGTCGCGCGCGAAGCGACGCGCCCGGCCGAAGACGCCACGCCAAGCGCTTCGCCAATCGGGCACGTCCGCTCGCATCGCGGATCTCGAGCTGTCCCGTGCCTGACCACAGCGTTCCCTGCGCTTCGGCAAGTCGCAGCCGTCCGTCGCTTGCGTCCTGCAGGCCGGCGTCGACCAACGTCGCCGGCGCGGTGGCGATGAGGGCGAGAGCATAAACGCCAAGCCCGATCGCGAGCCGCCTCCAGCGCTTCATTGCGGTTTCGTGCGGACCAGGGTCGCCGTCACGCTGACCAGGCCCGGCGTGGACAGCGCTTCGATCCGGCAGGCGTCGAGACGGACGTGCTGCGATTTCAGGCCCGCGATCCAGTCGAGCCAGTCCGCGAACGCCACCGCGCCGAATACCACCACCACTTGATCGGCGTCCGGCGCATCGATACGCACCAGCGCGCGTGCGAGCCCGGCATCGTCAACCCGGGCTTGCACCAGCGTATGCAGATCGGTGGGCGAGGCGGTTGCGGCCGGCGCGGCATGCAGATGGCCATACTCGAGCGCCTGCTGGTCCAGGCGCGCTGCCTGCGCCCGAAGCGTCGTGACGCTGGTGCGCAACGGTACGCGGGCCCGCTCGGCCGACTGCACGAGCCACACATACAGGGCAGCCCCCAGCACTACGGCAAGCGCAGCAATAATCGCTCGCTCCCGCGGCGCCCGCGACTCCCAGGCCTTGCGCAGTCGCGCTCTCATGACGCCCACACCGTCAGCACAACCGGTGCGCCTGCGGCGCGCGTCGAGGCCGGGGACGTGTCAACGCTCAGACCCGACTGGAGCAGGCGCGCCACGATGCGACGCACGCTCGCCTCATCGACGGCGGATAGCTCGAGCGTCATGCGTCCGCTCTCATAGGACACGGCGCGTACTGCGCCGGCCGGAAGTTCCTTCACTGCTGCCGCCACTTGCGCGATCATCGGCAGGAAATCGCCGCTATCGGACTGGCCGCCGGCATGACGCGCCTCGGCGAGCTTGCGGCGCATCTGCAGCGCCGGGTCCACCACCGCGACCGCGTCGGGAAAGACGGCGCGAAACCGCGACTCCATTTGCTGGCGCAGGGCGCGTTGCTCGTTCGCAAGCGACGTCCAGTCAATGACCAGCGCGGCCGCGTGGATCGCCAGCGCGGCGCCCAGGATCCAGCCTGCTGGTCGCAGGCGGGCAGCCGCGCCGGTGAAGGGGCGCCAGCGTTGCCGCTCTTGGGCCAGGCTGATGCCGGCGCCGGGCGGCACTGTCCGCCAGTCCCAGGGTCCGGCGAGGCGCACGGCGATACCGAGCTCGCGCGTCCATGCCTCGATAGCGGGTGCCGCATCGGGCACGGTCGCATAAAGTGCGATCGACGTGGGCCCCGCGTCGTGTGCTTGCGCCTCTTCGAGCATCAGGCGCAGGGACAGCGGAGGCGCTTCGCGATCGCCGCAATCGGTCGCCGCGCCTTCGAACTCCCCGGTGCGCACAAACCCTTCGCGGCCATTCCAGGCAAGGCTCCATTCGCCCGTCGCCCAAGGCAACAACAGCGTCTCGCAGTGAACCTCGTAACCGCGGACGCCGGCGGCATCGAGCGCATCACGCCAACGCGTCAACCCCGATTTGTCGACCACCGCGAGCACAGCGTTGTCGCCCACGGCGCCGATCCAGCTGACCTGGTTGGCATCCGGCTCCCCAGCCGTCTGCTCTTCCACCGCGAAAGCCAGCACCGATCCGGCGTGGCGCCTGGCCGCATGCGGCAGGCGCGCGCGCGTGATCAGCACCTGTGCAGCGGGAATCACCAGCTGGACGCGCTCGGCGCGGCGCGGCAGCTGCGCGAGCGGTCCTTCTCCGGCAACCGGGTCGCGGCCATCGCTGACGAGCGCCCATTGACACCGCTGCGGCGGATCGAGAAGCGAGCCGTAGATGCGCAGCAGGCTCATGGATATTTACGCCAGACGATAACGGGCCAGCCGGCGTTCTCGCGCGCGAGCAGCGCCGATCCGCGCGCCTGCGCCTCGCCGATGGTTACCGCCATCGTTGCGATAAAGTAATCGCTGCTCACCGAGATGTTTTCGTTGGGCACGGTGAGTCCGCGTGGGAGTTGGCTGAAGAAGTCGGAGTAGCTGCGAAAATACGTGCGCTCACGCTGCGCCACGACGGCGCGGGCGTCGTCGAGGTTCAGGCCGTCGACCATGGCGGAAATGACTTCAGGCGATGCCGTGTTGACGTTGACGGCGGTAAAGCGGGGTAGCGCCGTGACGAACGGGCGCAGGCGCGTACGAACATTGTCGTCGAAGCCGTGCACCAGCGCGAGCTCAGCCACGTCGGTCAGCGGCCGGTTGGCGGCGAGGTAAGGCGGCTGCAGCGAGAGGTAGTACGCGTCTTCGGCGCCGCCCTGCGGCTGCGGCTCGCTGTCGGCGTCGATCCAGTCGGCGAGTGCGTCGGCGAGCGCGGGCGGCAAGGCCAGAATCGACAGCAGGCGGCGGAAGTGCACAAGCTGCGCGAGGTTGACCTTGCCGTCCTTCAGCAGGTTGTTGAGATTGAACTTGCCCTGCTGGTCCTCGATGTGACCGGCGAGGCTGCCGTTCTCGACCGGAATCGGCGGCAGCTGCAGCGCCCATGGTTCACCCAGAGTGTCGACATTGCTTGCGCGGCGATCGTCGCTCAACACGGCGCGTGCCCAGTCCAGCCCGGCCTGAGTGAGGCGCTGCGCCTGGGCATGGCCGTCGGTCAGCTCGACCTGCCTGGACCACGTGCTCTGCGACACCATCATCGCAGTCGCGGCCAGCGCGGCCAGCGCGACCACGGCCATGGCGAGCACGATGGCCACCCCGCGCTGTCGCACTCTCATGAGTTCAGCCCAAACACGCGCACGATATCCTCGCCGGAGGCGAGCACGATGCGCAACCGCACGGCCCCGGGAATGGCAGCGTCGCGCGGCGACGTCGGCCATGCGCCCACCCACGCACGATCGGCATTGAGGTACTGCAATTCAAACTTCGTCACGCCGCTCAACACGGGGTAGCGTGCAGGCAGCACATCGGGCGGCACGTCGAGACCCGGCCACAACCACAGTTCGATCTCTTGTTTCTCGTTCAGCGCGTACGCGACCCGCCGTGGGCTGTCCACGCCCTCGGCCGAGGCAAAGCGGCTGACCTCCAGACGCGGCCCGGGCGTCGTACCGGGCCGTCCGAGCCATGCCGGTGCGCTGCCGGATGCAGTGCGAACCGGACGCGGCGCCGCCAGATGGATGTCGCGCTCGAAGCGCGCAAAGAAGGAAGCCACGTGCCGCCACTTGTCGGTTTCGCTGGTGACGTGTTCACGCGCATCGAGTACTGCGCCCAGGCTGCGGTACGACATCAGTGCCAGCAGCGACAGGATCAGCAGCGCCGTGAGCAGCTCGATCAGTGTGAACCCGCCGCGTCGAATGCCCGCAGAAGTCTTCATTGGTTGGTACCCGGTGGATTGACGACGAAGCCGGTGTGGTGCGTGAGCGGGTACGCTTCCCCCGGCGCCGCGAACACGCGAATGTCAACACGTCGGAACCTGGCGTTCGGCGTCGCGATGACCTCCTCGCGCCAGGTGAATTCAATGCCGCCCTCGCGTTGGGTGCCGCGCTGTATGCCAAGCGACGGCCAGTCCCCGCGGGCGCCCTGCTCCGCCAGAAGATTCTCCGCGACCCAGCCGGCAAGCAGCCGCGCGCGCAGTTCGTCCACGTTGGTGGTGCCCTGGCCCGCCGCGCGCAACGCCGCAAGCAGCGCAATCGAAACGATCGCCAGCGCGACCAGCACCTCGATCAGCGTGAACCCGGCCGGTCTACCGCTGCGCCAATCCGCCACTGGATTCTCCTGCGTCCGGCAACACCCGCAGCTCTCCGATGGGAGATGCCGCCACCGCGAAACGCGCTGCGCCAAGGGACATTTCGATGGTGAAGGAAAGCGTCGAGCCGTCGGGGGCGAACTCCAGGCGCATGGCCCCGTGAGCAGGCATATTCTCGACCTGCAGGCCCGAGATCATCATGCCCTGCGGCAGCGTCCGCGCACGCAACAGATCGCTGTCACGCACCTCGGACCACTCGCCATCGCCAGTCCTCCGCCAGAACCGGTAGCCGGGTCCGTCGGCGGTCCAGGCGATGGCGTTCCCTGTGAGGCGCGATTCCTCCGTGGCGAGATCCAGCAGCTGCGCGAGCCGCTCGGCCTCGACGCGAAGAAGCGCGCGATCGTCCGGGCGCACGATGGCGCTGACCAGGCCGACAAACAGGCCCATGATCAGCAGCACGACGAGCACCTCCATCAGCGTGAAGCCCCGGGTTCTTCCAGCCGCAGTGGCGCATCCCATCACGCGTGGCCGACTAAAGCGCCCACGAGCCAATGTCGGCGTCGTTCCCCTCACCACCGGGCGCACCGTCGGCACCGAAGGAGAAGGTGTCGATCTCGCCGTGCAGCCCCGGATTCAGATACTGGTAGGGATTGCCCCATGGGTCCTTCGGCAGGCGCTCGAGATAGCCGTCCGCCTTCCAGTTGGGCGGGAGTGGGGCCGTGGTCGGCCTCGCCGCCAGCGCCTGCAATCCCTGTTCGGTCACGGGGTAGCGCTGGTTGTCGAGACGGTAGAGCTTGAGCGCCTGCATCAGGGTCGCGATATCCTGCTTCGAGGCGATCACCCGCGCCTCGTCCGGGCGACTGATGATTTTAGGTACCACCAGCACGGCGAGAATGCCGAGGATGACGACCACCACCATTATCTCGAGCAACGTGAATCCGCGTTGCCGTGACTTCACTTTCATTTGAATCTCCTGCACTCGATCGATCCGAGAGCCGTCTGACGTTCGCCTAAAACCAGACTGGGCCATCATGGCCATCGCCCGTGAATGCACTGTACGCTAGCCCACGCAGGAGCAAAGCCGTCTTACGTGTTGTCCCATCATGCAGGCGGCATTCCACTTGGGGAAAGATGCAAGCGATGTCCCTCGAACGATCGAGTCTTGCGCAAACGGCCGTGGTGTCACTGCTGACATTCGCCGCCATCGTGCTGCTCGGCCTGGTGCTGGCGTACTGGACTTGGGCGTGGCTGGCCCCGCGTCCTGAATCGCGTGCGCAAGTGGCGGTGCAGACAGGCGACCGGGTGGAGGCCGCGCAGGGTATGTTCGGTAGCGCGGCACAGGATCGCAACACCGCCGCGCCGACGGGAATCGCGATCCGGCTGCTCGGTATCGTCGCGGCCACTGGGGGGCGCGGCGGATACGCGGTGGTGCAACTCGAAGCGAAACAGATTCTCGCCGTGCGGGAAGGCGAAAACGTTACTCCCGGCATCCGGCTCGCGGAAATCAGCACCCGTCAGGTCATCCTGGAACGTGGCGGAATCCGTGAAACGCTGGCGTTGCCGGAGAAAAACACAGCCCCGGCGCCCGCTCTGCTGCCTATCCAATGAATTCTCATCCTAAGATAGGCGTCCCTCGCCGATGGCGCAGCCAAAGTGAACATGAAGTGTTGTTGAGAAATGCACTCCTCTGGCTGGCGATGGTGTTGGCGATGTGTCAGGCGTGGCCCGCGAACTCGCAGGAGAGCTTCACGGATCCCGATGTCGTCACCCTCAACTTTGTCAACGCCGACATCGAAGGCGTGGTGAAGGTGGTGAGCGAGATCACCGGCAAGAACTTCGTGCTCGACCCGCGGGTCAAGGGCACGATCAATATCGTCTCGGCCAGGCCGTTGCCGAGGGAGTTCGTGTACGAAGTGTTTCTTTCGGCATTGCGCCTGCAGGGCTTCGCGGCGATCGAGAATCGCGGCATCGTCAGAATCGTCCCGGAGACCGACGCCAAGCTGTACCCGAGCCCCACAATCGGCCGGCGGGCAATGGCTCGCGTCGCCGGCGATCAGATCCAGACCCAGGTGTTCACGGTCAGATACCAATCGGCCGCGCAACTGGTACCGATCCTGCGCCCGCTGATCGCTCCCAGCAACGTCATCACCGCAGACCAGAACAGCAATACGCTGGTGATCACCGACTACGCGAACAACCTGCAACGCCTGGCCAGAATCATCGATTCGATCGACCAGCCCAGTGGAAACGATCCGGTGGTTATCCCGCTGGATTACGCTTCGGCGGTCGATGTGGCGATAACGGTCAACCACCTGTTCGCGGAAGCGGCGCAGGGCGCAACCGGGGCGGCACCCGGCCAGCGCTTCACGGTCGTCGCGGATGCCCGCTCCAACAGCCTGCTGGCGCGCTCGGACGATCCATCGCGGCTGACCCAGTTGCGCAGGTTCGTGGCGATGCTGGATTCACGCACCAACGCCGGCGGCAATATTCATGTCGTTTATTTGAAAAATGCCGAGGCGGTGAAGCTCGCCGAAACCCTGCGGGCGATCTACCAGGGTGACGCCGGCGCAACGGCGATCTACCAGGGTAACGCCGGTGTGCCGGCCATGCCCCCGACTACGGCGCTCGGCGCCTCTGCAGCGATCGGCGCAAGCCAGAACTTGGCCGCTTCTACCCCGCCTGCTGCGACCACGCCTGGAATCATCCAGGCCGATGTGGCCACCAACTCGATCATCATCAACGCTCCCGACGCGATCTACAACAATCTGCGCGCGGCGCTGGACAAGCTCGACGTACGCAGAGCCCAGGTCTATGTCGAGGCGTTGATCGTGGAGCTCACTGCCGACAAGGCCGCCGAGTTCGGCGTGCAATGGCAGAGCCTGAGCGGGCTGGGCAGGGGGGGTACCCAAGGCTTTGGCGGGACCAATTTCGGCAGCACGGGCGAGAACATCATCGGCATTTCGCAGAATCCGGCCACGGTCGCTCCCGGGCTCAACATCGGGGTGGTCAACGGCCGCATCACCATTCCAGGCGTGGGCCAGATTCTGAACCTCGGTCTGCTGGTGCGTGCGCTGGAAACCGACGGCAACGCCAATATCCTGTCCACGCCGACGCTGCTGACGCTGGACAACGAGGAAGCCGAGATCGTCATCGGCCAGAATGTCCCCTTCGTCACCGGCCAGTACGCGCTGTCGGGCGGAGCCACCACGCCCACACCTTTCCAGACCATCGAACGGCACGATGTCGGCTTGAAGCTGCGGATCAAGCCGCAGATCTCCGAGGGCGGCACGGTCCGCCTGCAGATTTACCAGGAGGTCTCCAGCATCAATGACAAGTTCAATCCCGCCGGCGTGATCACCAACAAGCGCGCCGTGGCCTCGACGGTCCTGGTCGACGATGGGCAGATCGTGGTGATCGGCGGCCTGATCCAGGATGCGGTCAACGACGATGTGCAGCGGGTTCCCGTGCTCGGATCCATCCCGTTGCTGGGTAACCTGTTCCGCTCCAGGACGCGCTCGCACAGCAAGACCAACCTGATGATCTTCCTGCGGCCGACGCTGGTGCGCGACAGCCAGCGCGCCGATGCATTTACCGGCGAGCGCTACGACTACATCCTCCGCGAGCAGGCTCGGGCCAGACCCGCCCAAGTCACGATTCTGCCGGACATGGAATCGCCGGCCCTGCCGCCGAGAACGGCGCCGGCGACCGCACCGGTGCCGTCGCTGAAAATCGAGGTAAAACCGTCCCCCGACGGGCGCAACTGATGAGTTGGCGCGCAAACCCGATTCCCTACGCGTTTGCCAAGACCAACGGCGTGGTCCTCACCTCCCTGGATGACGGTCTCGCCGAGGTCGCGGTGCGCAGCGACGCGCACGCGGGCGCGCTGGCCGAATTGCGCCGCGCGCTTGGCGTGCCGGTGCGCGCCCGCCGCATCGGCCCCGAGCAGTTCGACGAGTTGATCGCCGCTGCGTACAACGGCGCCGAAGCCGGCGCGGCCGCGCTGGCCGTCGACCTCGCGCAAGACCTGGACCTGTCCAGGTTGCTGCAGGAAATTCCCAGGATCGAGGATCTGCTCGAAAGCCAGGACAGTGCGCCGGTCATCCGCCTGATCAATGCACTGTTCACCCAGGCGCTGCGCGACGGCGCCTCGGACATCCATATCGAGCGCTTCGAAACGCGCTCGGTGGTGCGCCTGCGCGTCGACGGCACATTGCGCGACCTGATCGAGCCGGCGCGCGCCTTGCATGGCGCGATCGTCTCGCGGGTGAAAATAATGGCGCAGCTCGACATCGCGGAAAAACGCCTGCCGCAGGATGGCCGCATCACGCTGCGCGTGGCGGGCAAGCCGGTGGACGTGCGCGTGTCGACGATCCCCACCGGCCACGGCGAAAGAGTGGTGCTGCGCCTGCTCGACAAGCAGGCTGGGCGGCTCGATCTCCCGCGGCTGGGCATGGACGAGGCCACGCTTGCGCACATGGACCGGCTCATTCGCAAACCCCACGGCATCGTGTTGGTCACCGGTCCGACCGGCTCTGGCAAGACCACCACGCTCTACGCCGCGTTATCGCGGCTTGACGCCACCGCGCTCAACATCATGACCGTGGAGGACCCGATCGAATACGACCTCGACGGTATCAACCAGACCCAGGTCAACTCGCGGATCGAGATGAGTTTCGCGCGGGCGCTGCGGACCATCCTGCGCCAGGACCCGGACGTGGTCATGATCGGCGAGATCCGCGATCTGGAGACCGCGCAGATCGCGGTGCAGGCGAGCCTGACCGGGCATCTTGTGTTCGCCACGCTGCACACCAACGATGCAGTGAGCGCGATCACGCGGCTCGTCGACATGGGCGTGGAACCATTCCTGCTCGCCTCCAGCCTGATCGGGGTGGGCGCACAGCGCCTGGTGCGCAGGCTGTGCCTGGAATGCCGCAAGCCCTTCGCCGCCGACGCGGCGCAACTGCGCGCCCTCGGCCTCGCACCGACCGATGGAACCCTCTATTCGGCACAAGGCTGCGACGCCTGCAGCGGTTCGGGTTATCGCGGCCGCACCGGCATCTATGAGTTGCTGACAGTCGACGACGACTTGCGCCGGTTGATCCACGACCGCGCTTCCGAGCAGACACTGCGCGAGCATGCGGTGTCACGCGGCATGCGTTCGCTGCGCGACGACGGCATGCGTTGGGCGGGACAGGGCCTGATCAGCCTTGAAGAAGTGGTACGCGTGACGCGCGAATAGCTGCTGCCATGGAAGCATTCCAATATCAGGCGCTGGACGCCGCCGGTCGCACGGTATCCGGCGTGGTGCAGGCCGAGACGGCGCGCCAGGCGCGCATCCAGTTGCGCGCGCAGGGTCTGCTGCCATCGATGATTGGCCAGGTACACGCGCGTGAGCGCGCAGGCCAGGTATGGGCGCGGGGGCTGTCTTCCACCGAGCTGAGCCTGGTGACCAGGCAGATGGCGACACTGCTCGACTCCGGCCTGACGATGGAGCAGGCGCTCAATGCCCTGATCGAGGAGGCCGCCGAGCCAAAGACGCGGGAGGTGCTGACCGGGGTCAAGACCGAAGTGACGGCCGGTCTGTCATTGGCCGGGGCGCTGGGCGCCTACGAAAAGAGTTTTCCGGATTTTTACCGGGCGCTGGTGCACGGCGGCGAGGAATCGGGTGCGCTGCCGACCGTGTTGCAGCATCTTGCCGATTATCTCGACGCACGCCAGGCGTTGCGGCAAAAAACCAGTCTCGCCCTGCTTTACCCCATCCTGGTCACGATCGTCGCGATCATGATCGTCACCGGACTGCTGGTCTACGTGGTGCCGCAGGTGGTGCAAGTGTTCCAACAGTCGCGGCAGAGCCTGCCGCTGTTGACGCGCGCGCTGATCGCATTGAGCGATTTCTTGCGCGGGGCCTGGCCGTATCTCGTGGTAATTATCGGCGGCGGGTTTGCGGCCGCGCGCGTGGCACTGCGCCGAACAGGCGCGAGACGCCGCTGGCACGCTTTTTTGCTGCGCATGCCCTGGCTGGCATCGCTGATCCGCGGCGTCAACACCTCGCGCTTTGCCAGCACGCTTGCGATTCTGGTCGGGGGCGGTGTACCGCTGCTTGCCGCACTCAACTCCGGTGCGCGGGTGATGACCAACATGGTGATGAGAGAGGCCATCGAGCGCGCGATCGAGCGCGTGAGCGAAGGTGCGAGCCTGGCGCGTGCGCTGGGCGAAACGCGCGCGTTTCCACCGCTGCTGGTACACCTGGTGGCGAGCGGGGAGGCGAGCGGGAAGCTCGAGCAGATGCTCGAGCGCGCCGCGCGCCTGGAGACCCAGGCGCTCGAACGGCGCCTGGCAGTGTTCCTGGCGCTGCTCGAGCCGGTGATGATCCTGCTCATGGGCGGCGTGGTGCTGATGATCGTGCTCGCGATATTGCTGCCGATCATCGAAATCAACCAGCTGGTGCACTGAGCAGCCGGATGCATCCCGGCCTGGTCCGGGACCTTATGTTCAAAAAAACGAAGCCCGGCGCAATGCCGGGCTTCGCTGAAACGTGGAGCGTGTCGCTTAGTTCTGAACGTTCAACTCGCTGCGACGATTGCGTGCACGGCCTTCCGGATTGTCGGAACCATCCGGGTTGGTGTTCGGCGCAATCGGTCTGGTCTCGCCGTAACCATTCGGACCGACCATACGACCGGCGTCTATGCCGTGACCGGTCAGATAGTCGTACACCGTGCGTGCACGGCGCTCGGACAGGCCCTGGTTGTACTGCTCGGTACCGATCGAGTCAGTGTGACCGGCGACTTCAACGCGAAGTTCCGGGTACCTGCCGAGGATGGACACGGCTTCGTCAAGGATCGCGACTCCGTCAGGACGCAACGTGGACTCGTCGAAGTCGAAGTTCACGCCTTTCAGATCAATGGTGAGCGGCACCGGGCAACCGTCCGGACCGATCGCCTGGCCAGCCTGGGAACCGGGACACTTGTCGTTGCAGTTGTTGACGCCGTCGCCGTCATCATCCATGGCCGAGCAATCGGCCACCGGCGGTGGCGCTGGGGCTACGGCAACAGCCGTTCCGGCGCCGAACCGATAGACCAGGCCGACCGAGGCAAGATCGATGTCGCCCTTGTTGCCGACGGCATCGTCGATCCGGTAGCGTTCCGCCTCGACGCGCATTGCGAGCGATTCAGTGAAATCGTACTGAAGCCCAACGCCGAACTTGTAGTTTGTATCGCGCTTGCTGGGGTTGGGATCCAGCACATTGACCGATCCGGTTCCGGCGAAGTGATCCTTGGCTTCGGCATAGATCACGCCGACCCGGGCGAATGCCGAAAACTTTTCAGTGAAGGGCACAATGCCAACCAAGTCGAGATTCACGCCTTGGAGCTTGATATTGCCGGTCAGTGTTCCCGGCGGTTCCGTGGTCGCTGTATAACCGAACTGTCCCAGATTGAAATAGCCGCCTTCCAGGGCGAAATTCCTGTTGAACTGGTACCCGCCAAAAACTTTGTAACCGGTGTCGCGGTCGTCATCGCTGATCGATGTCGTGGTGAAGCCTCTTGCCAGCAGGCTGCTGGTGATCCTTTCGTCGTCGATGGTCGCGGCTGACCAGCCAAAGTTGGCCCCGACGTACCCGCCCCGCTGGTCCGCGAGGGCGAATGGGCTGGCGACTGCAGCGAGTGTCGCCAGACCCAGCATCCCTGAGGCTTTTACAAGTTTCATGTCTGTCTCCAGAAGAATTGAAAGATGTCTCAAGCCTTATGGGCCAGGAACGTTGATGACCGTATTCACCATCGTGACTGAAGCGCCGAGGGACAAAACCCTGCCGTTGAGCGTCACGATCGTGACGTTGTCAGCGGTGGAGATATCGGCACCCGCCTGGGAGATGATGGTGCCTTCCATGGTCCCGCCTCCGGCTGCGTTGATCGTCGCGGCACTGCCGACCTGCCAGAACACGTTCTTGGCCTGCGCCCCATTGATCAGAATGACGCTTTGAGGGTTTGCCGCGCCCGGACCGCCGACAAGGAGCGTGGTGGCCATCTGGAACACAAAGACTGCATTTGCATCGCCTTGCGCGTCGAGGGTCAGATTCCCCCCCTGAATCATGAACGAACCCGCTGCGGCGGTATAAACGCCAGGCGTCAGCACGAGCGTGGCCAGGTTGCCGGCACCGGGATCCGGTCCAGCCGGCAGTGCCACCAACGCGTTGTACGCAATCAGCGCATCGGCACGGGCCTGCATTGCGATCGCCAAGGTGGCCGCCGTTCCTTCAGTAGGACAGGCAACCGTGGGCGGCGGCGGAGCCGTGTATATCCCGCCGTTTACGGTTCCGACGTTCAGCGGCGTTTCCGTATAGATGCATCCTGGCCCCGCATCGTGGAACCCGGTCACCGCGGTGGAGACAGCGGTGGTCCCGATGTCGCCATTGACCACGGTAAGCAGTCCCTGGTTGGTCATGCCGGCGGAACCGCCAAACGTCCCGAACGACGAGGCCGCGCCAAGGGGGGGCGCCGCCAGGCAGGCCCCGGCCGCGACGGTAAAGCTCCAAGTGTAGTCAGCTACCATTGCATTGGCGGGGATCGCCAGATCCTTGACGCCGCTGGCGCCGCCCTTGATCGTGGCCGTGTAGGTAACACCGGCAGTGAGGGGGCTACTTGGCGTGAAGGTCGCAATGCGACCGGTGGCGGCATCAAGAACGACTGATGCTGCAGTGACCGGAGTCAAGGTAGGTGCCGGTCCGGTCACGATGAAAGTTGCGGAATTGACCGTTAGCGGGTCCATCCGCAAACCGGAGGGCACATTGAAGGTCGCGTTGATGGTCGCGCTGGGGCATACGTTAACGGCACCGGCGGCAGGGTTGGTGGAAAGCACCGAGACACTTCCCGCTGGGGCTGGGGCTGCGGTGGTAAAGGTCCACACATAATCACTGGCCGCGGGCAAGGGGGCTTGATTGCCTGCCAGAGCATTCCCTGCCAGGTCCGTGGCCGCAGTGGTAATCCTGGCGGTGTAGGTCGTGCTGGCTGCAAGCACTGTCGACGGCGTAAACACCGCTGTTCTGGTGCCGACTGTGTATCTGACGGTGCCTGTGGGAGATGTGCAAGGTGCTGCACAGGTCACCGTGAAGGTGCCTGGCGCCACGATGGTTGAAGGGGCCATATCCTCGCTGAAGACTGCGCTGATGGCCGTGTTGGTTGGCACGCCGGGGGTCGGACCCGGGATCGTCGTGGCCGGGACAGTAAGCGTCACTCGGGGCCTGGTCGTGTCCGGCGTTACACCCGTCGTAAAGTGCCATACGTAGGGAGCCGCCATTGATAGGCCAGTGGCGAGGCTCGCTGCCCCGGTGACCGTGGCGGTATACAGGGTGAGAGGCGCGAGCGAGGTTCCGGCTGCAAGGGTAAAGGTGGCAATCGTGTTCGCGGCGTTAAACGTCACCGTGCCTGCGGGACTTACGCAAGGCGCTGCACAGGTCACCGTGAAGCTTCCGCCTGTGAGGTTCACCGGCTCACTGAAGGCGGCGGTGATGATGGTGTTATTGACCGGTACGCCAGTGGCATCGTTGACCGGGGCCACGGCAGTCACCGTGGGCCGTAGTGCGGCACTGCCGGGGCCACCCAGGATGGGATCTCGCCCGCCGCCGCCGCCGCAGCCTGCCACCAAAGCGCTCAGCAACAATGCCATGGACCACGTCAGGCCTCTGGAATACCGCTCGAATTTTTTCATTTTGTTCCCCTCTTCATCTGATTCCAGAAAACCATTGATGTAATCGACCGCCCCTTGTCGCTGCGCACGCTTGCATATCAATCGTTCGTGCGGAGCTTCAGGACTTTAAGTATTACCAAACCGCCCGCAAGAGCTTCTGTGTGGTTGCGCACATATGCTGGACGATTGCTTTTGCAAGATACGCTTTCCTATAGTCATGACCCTAGCCAAAGGCTTCACCTTCGTCTGCCCCCCGAGATCAAGGGCTTGGCAACCTCATCCAGTAAACTCCCCGACCGTGACTGCCAGGTGATGGCCGCCAGTACCGACATCAAGAAGGTGCATGCGGTGGCGGTGATCCTGGAGCAGTCGCAGCCGGCAGGCTGATCCCGCTGCGTCCCGTCAGCGGCCGGTTTTACGTGGCGCTCACCGCGCCGGGCCTAGGTTCGGCCGATAGCGCCGGCGGCACCTGGCGAAGGCGAGGGCGTCATGGAAGCGAACACGATATTGGGTAGCTCGATGTTGGCGAACACGATGTTGCAGACCGCGGCCTGGGTGTTCGTGGTCGCCGCGCTCGGCGGACTGGCCATGGCCGGGATCCGCTTCTTCGGCAAGCGCAATCCGCCGGTGTGGCTGACGCTGCTGCACGGCTTGCTCGCCGGCGGCGGCGTGACCTTGCTGCTCTACGCGGCGCTGGCCTTCAGCATCCCGAAGATGGCATTGGTGGCGCTGGTGCTGTTTCTGATCGCGGCGCTCGGCGGCGTGGTGATGAACCTCAACTACCAGTGGAAGCAGCGTCCGCTGCCGGCGCCGTTGCTGATCGGGCATGCGCTGCTGGCGATCGTCGCCTTCGTACTGCTGCTGGGCGCCGCGTTCGGCTGAACCGGCGCGGGCGCCTCCGCTCCGCCCGGTCGACAGCGGTTGAAGCCGCGTCAGGAATGCTGGAAAGCGGTCACGAGTGGTGCTGTCGGCATCGACTCGGGTTCGCGCAGCAGCGTCTGGCGCACCTTGCGCTCGTCGTCCGGCGACAGCGACACAAGCAGTTCGACATTGCCAGAGATCAGCGCCGCCAGCGCGATTCCGTCGCGGTAGAGCACGCGCGCACCCGGCAGGCGCGGCACCTTGGTGCCCGGCAACACCGTACCGACGAGGTTGAGCGGATCCGATGCGGACAGCGCCAGCAGCGCGCCATCGGGCGACTGCTTGCGCACCTGGCGTAGCGCACCGACCGCTTCTGGCAACGCGAATTGCTCCCCCGACAATCCGGCGACGAAGCGGCCGCCGCGGATCTCGCCGCGCGCTTCCAGCCGGTGGTACACGCGCAACAGCTCGCGCCACGGCGGCAGCCACGCGGCCTCGCGTTCGAGCAGGCGCCAGCACACCACGCCGTAGCGGCGCAGCAGGGTGCGGGCGATGTGTTCGACCGCTTCGGGTTCGAGTTTCGCTGCAGGCGACGTCGGCTGGCGACGCGTCAAGGTCCAGCGACCGGCGTCCTCGATGCCGAACAATGCCGCGCGGCGACCGCGACGCGCGAACGTCGATGGCCGCTTCGACACCGGCACCAGCAAGGCGCGCAGGCCGGCGAAGCTGTCGCAATGCACGCGCCCACGCGCGACCAGCTCCGCAAGCGCATCCTCCAGTTCGGTGCGCAACAGGTGCGCGCCGGTCACCAGTTCGTCGAAGAACGAAGCCCCGTGCTCGCGCAGGTAGTCGACCACTTTTTCGGCGCGCGAGGAGAGTACTGGTTCGTCCTCGTGCTGCCCCGCGGTGAGGCGCGTCCACAGCGCAAGTTGCCGCCGCGGCAGCAGTGCGATCGGCGTCGCCCGCACCGGCGCGTTGCGGCCACCGGTCGTGTCGGTCGTGGCGCCGCGCAGCCGCGTCCACGCAACACGGCCCGTGGTGCACAGGTCGTCCAGCCACGAGATCGAGTAGTCGGCGACGCGCGCCGGCAGCAGTTCGCTTTCCCACGCAATCGCCGGCGCCTCGAAGCCTTCCAGTTGCGCCAGCACACCGACCAGTGCTTCCGGTCCACTGACGCGCGTTGCTTTCGACACGCGCTGCCAGGCGAACAGGAAGCGCATGAAGTCGCGCGGCTCGACCGGTTCGATCTCGCGGCGCAGGCGGCCGATGGTGTAGCGATGGATGCGCGCGAGCAGATGGCGTTCGCACCATTCGTCGATCTCCGCCCCGGGCGTGAAGCGTCCGCGCATCACGTAGCCTTCGCTTTCGAGCTTCAGCAGGGCCATGTCGATGTCGAGTTGCGGCAGTGCCAGGGCGTCGGCGAGTGCGATCGCCACTGTCGGGCCGAGGCCGGTCAGGCGCGAACGCAGCAGTTCGACCAAAGCGTTGTCGCGCGTCCAGGGTTGCTGCGCGAATTCGACGGGCGCCTCGATCATCGGTGAACGCGGCGCACGGGGATACAGCACCTGTGCCTGAGGCAGGCGTTCGGCGGCGAACCACAGGCTGGCGCCGACATCGACCCGCGTGGCGCGATGATCCTTCGCCAGCTTGCGCAGCAACTCCGGCCAGCCGGCGTTGACCAGCGCTTCCTGCGCGGTGACGCAGCCCAGGCCCATCAGCGCGTCGTGCATCTCGTCAACGTTGTGCGCTTGCGGCCAGGCCTGCTCACGCACCGAGTCGATCGCGTCCGGATCGAGACGGCCGAGATCGCCGGCACTGTCTGCGTCGGCGTAGCGGCGACTCATCACCGCCTGGGTGCGGCGTTCCTCCAGTGGCGCGTCGTCGAGGAAGGCGTACGGGCGCGCATTCAATGCCTCGGCGGCGAATGGCGATGGCGCAGTGAGGTCGCGCGCGATGATTTCGACTTCGCCGGATTCCAGTTTGCGCAACAGGTCCAGCCAGCCGTCGGCGTCCATCGCCTCGTGCAGGCAGTCGTGCAGGGTCTGCGCGACCAGCGGATGGTCCGGCACCTCGCGTTCGCCGACGAGATTTTCCGCGCAGGCGACCTGGTCCGGGAACACCGAGGCCAGCAGGTCCTCCGACTTCATCCGTTGCAGCTGCGGCGGGACCTTCTTGCCGCCGATGAAGCGCGGCAGTGCGAGCGCGGTGGTCGCATTCCAGCGCCAGCGCACGCCGAACAACGGCGCGTCGAGCAGCGCCTGGATCAGCACGTCGCAGGCGGAGTTGGAATGCAGGTAATGGGCGACATCGATCAGCGGGAAGCTGTGGCTGGTCGACAGCGACAGCACGATCGCATCCTCGGTCGCCGCGGCCTGCAGCTCGAAGTTGAACTTGCGACAGAAACGCTTGCGCAGTGCCAGGCCCCATGCGCGGTTGACGCGGCTGCCGTAGGGCGAATGGATGACCAGCTGGGTGCCGCCGGATTCGTCGAAGAAGCGTTCCATCGCCAAGGTCTGCTGCGTCGGCAGCACGCCGAGCGCGGCCTGCTGGCGCGCGAAGTAGTCGACCAGCTGGCGCGCGGCCGTATCGTTGAGGCCGACGTCCTCGATCAGCCACGCGACCACGCGTTCCTCGCCCTGTTCCAGCATCGCGGCAATCTCGGCGCGCAGCCGCGACACGCCGACGGACAGTTCATCGGTCCGCCCCGGCGCCTCGCCCAGCCAGAACGGGATCGTCGGCGGCATGCCTTGCGCATCCTCGACACGCACGCGGCCGGCTTCGACGCGGATGATCCGGTAACTGGCATTGCCGAGCTGGAAGATATCGCCGGCAAGGCTCTCGATCGCGAAGTCCTCGTTGACGTTGCCGATCATCAACGCTTGCGGCTCGAGGATCACTGCGTAGTCGCCGGTATCGGGAATCGTGCCGCCCGACATCACCGCCGTCATGCGTCCGCCCTGGCGGCCGCGCAGGCGCTTGTGCACGGCGTCGCGATGCAGGTAAGCAGCGCGGGTGCCGCGGCGGGTGGTGAAGCCGTCGGCCAGCATCCGCACCACCGCGTCGAAATCAGCGCGCGCCAGATCACGATACGGCCAGGCGCGGCGCATCCAGTCGTACAGCGCGTCCTCCGCCCACTCGGTGGACGCGACCTCGGCCACGATCTGCTGCGCCAGCACGTCCAGCGGCGCCTGCGGCATCACCAGCGCATCGAGTTCGCCGCGACGCACGCAGTCGAGCAGCGCGACGCATTCCACCAGGTCGTCGCGCGAGGACGGGAACAACCGGCCTTTCGGCGTGCCACCGACGTGGTGGCCGGAGCGGCCGACACGCTGCAGGAACGCCGCGATCGAACGCGGCGAGCCGAGCTGGCAGACCAGATCGACATCGCCGATGTCGATGCCAAGTTCCAGCGACGCGGTCGCGACCAGCACCTTCAATTCGCCGCGCTTCAACCGTTGCTCGGCGTCCAGCCGCAACTCTTTCGCGAGGCTGCCATGATGCGCAGCGACAACGTCCTTGCCGAGTTTCTCGCTCAGGTGCCGCGCCGCGCGCTCGGCCATGCGCCGGGTGTTGACGAATACCAGTGTGGTCCGATGCGCCGCGACCAGTTCAGCGAGGCGCGCATACACCAGGTCCCACTGTTCGTTTGACATCACCGCCTGCAACGGCACCGGTGGCAGTTCCAGCGCGAGGTCGCGTTGCTTGGCGTAGCCGATGTCGACGATCGCGCAGTCCGGCGTGCCATCGGCGGCGACCGCGGCGGCGCCGACCAGGAAGCGCGCTACTTCATCGATCGGTTTCTGCGTCGCCGACAGGCCGATGCGGGTCAGGCGCGTGCCGCAAAGCGCTTCCAGCCGCTCCAGCGACAGCGACAGATGGCTGCCGCGCTTGCTCCCGGCAACGGCATGGATCTCATCGACGATCACGGTGCGCGCGGTCGCCAGCATCGTCCGGCCGGAATCCGATCCGAGCAGCACGTACAGCGACTCGGGCGTGGTGACGAGGATGTGCGGCGGCGTTCTGCGCAGCGCCGCGCGCTCGGACTGCGGCGTGTCGCCGGTGCGCACCGCGGTGCGGATGGCGACGTCGGGCAGGCCCTGCCGCGCCAGTTCCTCGCGGATGCCTTGCAGCGGCGCCTCGAGGTTGAGGTGGATGTCGTTGGACAGCGCCTTCAATGGCGACACGTAGATCACCGCGGTCTCGTCGCGCAGGCCCTGCGCGAGACCCTCGCACACCAACGCGTCGATCGCGGCCATGAACGCGGTCAGGGTCTTGCCCGATCCGGTCGGCGCCGCGACCAGCGTGTTGCGGCCGGAACGGATCGCCGGCCACGCCTGCGCCTGCGCTTCGGTTGGACCGGGAAACGCGCGCTCGAACCAGGCCGCGACGGCCGGGTGGAAGGCTTGCAACGACATCGGGCCATTATCGTGCCGCGGGGCGCAACGGGCCTGAACGGTGGAACTGAAATCAAGTCGGATCTGTCCGGGCATCGCCGGACGCTAGCCCATGCCTGTCGCAGGATTTGAGACCATGCCGCCGGCGGATACGGTCCCGCTCACGTGACACTAACCGCGTGCTGCGCAAGGTGCTGCCATCGAACGGGGAGGCTGTGCATGGTGATCTGGCGCAGCCCACGGATAGTGCTCGCCGCCCTGTTCCTCTCCGCACGGGCGATCGCCGCGCCGCCGGAACAGCTTCCGCAGTCATTGCCGGGGATCGTGGTGATCGGCGAGCGCCAGATCCCGGCGACACCGGCGTCGGTCGACCGCATCGATGTCGATGCCGTCCCGGCTCGACCGCAGCTCAGCGTGTCGGAACTGCTGCAACGCGTGCCCGGCGTTGCCGCACACGACCGCCAGAACCTGGCGCAGGATGTGCAACTCACCATCCGCGGCTTCGGCGCGCGCTCCAGTTTCGGCGTGCGCGGCGTCCGGCTGATCGCGGACGGGATCCCGGCGACGATGCCGGATGGGCAGGGGCAGGTGTCGCATATCCCGCTGCAGGCGATCGCGTACGTCGACGTGCTGCGTGGTCCGTTCTCGGCGCTGTATGGCAACGCATCCGGCGGCGTGATCGAATTCTTCAGCGCGCCGCCGCCACCGCGGCCGACGTTCGGGCTGGAATTCGCAGTTGGCAGCGACGCGCTATATCGCGAGAGCGCGTCCTGGCGTGGCCCATGGACGCGCGTGAACGGCGACGAGGATGAGGCTGCCGGTGGCTACAGCCTCGATGCCGGCAGCCTGCAGGCGGGAGGCTATCGCGACCACAGTCGTGCACGCCGCGGCACGGCGCAGGCGCGGTTGACCGCCAATGGCGCATCGGGCCTGCGTGTCGCGCTGACCGCCAATGCGCTCGACCTGCATGCCGACGATCCACAAGGCCTGACGTTCGACCAGGCCCGACACACGCCGCGCGCCGCCAGCGCCGGCGCGCTCGCGTTCGACACCCGCAAGCGCGTGCGCCAGCAGCAACTCGGGCTGCGCCTGGAGCAACCACTCGACGATCGCAACACACTGACGTTGAGCTCCTACGCCGGCACGCGCGAT